>CAYMGL010000288.1:0-3396 GCA_964389945.1 uncultured Actinomycetota bacterium | reverse complement strand
CTGCCGTGGCGCGACGACGTGGCCGCGGTCCTGCTCGGCTGGTTCGGCGGCCAGGAGTTCGGGACGGCCCTCGGTGACGTCGTCACCGGGGTGCGCGAGCCCGGTGGGCGCCTGCCCACCACGTGGCCGGCCCGCAGCGAGGACGTGCCCGTCCTCGACGTGACGCCGCAGGACGGCGTGCTCCGGTACGACGAGGGCGTCCACGTCGGCCACCGCGCGTGGCTGCGGCAGGACACACCGCCCGCGTACGCCTTCGGGCACGGGCTGGGCTACACGACGTGGGACGTCGGTGCGCCGCAGGTCGAACGCGCCGGCGAGGACGTCCGCGTCACGGTCCCGGTGACCAACACCGGTGCCCGGGCGGGCAAGACGGTCGTGCAGGTCTATGCCTCACGCGACGACTCGGCCGTGGACCGCCCGGTCCGCTGGCTCGTCGGCCACACGGTGGTCCGCGCTGACGCCGGCACCACGCAGCAGGCCGAGGTCCGCCTCGACCGGCGTCGCTTCGCCCACTGGGACGGCGGCTGGGAGGTCGAGCCGGGCACCTTCGACCTGCACGTCGCGACGGCGGTCGACGCCATCCACCACACGGTGCCGGTCACGGTGGACTGACCCCCGACCGCGCCAGGGGCCGCTCCCCGGCAACGCCGCCGGACCGCCGCGAACGCTGTCGGTCTGGGCTGCCTCCACGCAGCCTGCGCTGACAGGGCAGGTGGTGCTGACAGCCCGCCGGCAGGATCGGTTGCCGAGTGCGGCACGTCGGCCACGCCCAGTGGGCAGAATGCCCCTCCACGGGGAGGGGAGCCACGATGGAGTCGGTGTTCGACGCCGAGACGGTGATCGCCGCGCCGCGGGCCGAGGTCTGGGCGGCCCTCACCGACTGGACGCGTGCCCCGGAGTGGATGGACGGTGTGGAGGCGCTGGACGCCGACGGCCCGGTCGCGCCGGGCACGGTGCTGACCTTCACCTGGAACGGCCGGGGACGTGAGTCGGCGATCGTCGAGGCCGTGCCGAGCGAGGCGATGACGATCCGGTCCGTCCAGCGCGGTGTGACCGCCGACTACGCCTACGTGCTCGAGGACCATCCCGACGGCACCCGGGTCCTGCTCACCGCGACCTGTGCCACGTCGGGCCTGCAGCGACTGCTGGGGCCCGTGCTCAAGGACGCGATGCGTCGTACCGACAGCGGGCAGCTCGAGGCGCTCCGAGCAGCCATCGAGCGCGGTTGATCACCGGCGCTCCGCGGCGTCCGCGAGGAGTTCGCCCATGCGGGCGACGGTCGCCTCGAGCCCTCGGAGTGGTCGCAGCAGCACGGTGAGGTCGGTGACCGCGCCGTCGTCGTCGAAGGTCAGCAGGTCCACGCCGTGGACCTGCTTGTCCCCGACGCGGGTTCGGAACTCCAGCAGCTCGCGGCCGTCGTCACCCGTGAACGACCCCGTGTAGGCGAAGTCCTCGAAGACCTGCATGACCGCGCCGAGGTAGACCGCGACGGCCTCGCGCCCCTCGACCGGGACGAAGAGGGCCGGGGAGTGGAACGTCGCGTCCTCGGTGAAGCAGCCCGCGAGGGCGTCGGCGTCCTTCGCCTCGACCGCAGCGCGGAAGGTGTCGTGGCGGGTCATGGTCACTCCGTCCTGGTGGTCGTGGCGGCATCCTGCCACCCGGGCGTGCGCCACGGCGACCGGCGTGGAACCGGGTCGGGGTCCGCGGCGTCCGACGGGTGGACGAGGAGACGCGGATGCGACGGACCCTGCTCGCGGCGACGGTGCTGGCCGTGGTCGCCACGGCGTGTGGTGGCACGACGGCGGGCTCGGCCAGCGGGACCGCCGCCGGTGCGGACCTGCTGCCGCGGTGCGAGGACCTCCCGGAGGTCGCGCCGCGACCGGAGGACCTGCGGCCGACGCCCGTGTACGTCGGCAACGAGCAGCCGATCGAGGACGTGGCCGCCTGGGCCGGGTCACGAGCCGGCTTCGCGGAGATCTGGATCGACCGCGACAACAACGGGTGGCTCGTGGTCGGGTTCACCGAGGACGTCGACGCGGCCCGGGCCGAGGCGGCCGAGCGTTTCCCCGACGACGGCGTCGCCGTGGTTGAGGTGCCGCGCGGCCTCGACGAGCTGCTCGGCCTGCAGGAGCAGGTGCACCAGCGCAGCGACCTCGTGCAGGGCTCGTCGAGCAACGTGCGGCGCGGGGTCGTGGAGGTGTTCGTGCCCGTCCTGACGGACGAGGTCCACCGGTCGCTCACCGACGAGTTCGCCGGCGAGCCGGTCTGCGTCGAGGGCGGCGACCCGGCCGACGCGGTGCCGTCCGGGGAGCAGCAGACCGAGGGCGAGGGCTGGCGCCTGCTGGCGGCCGAGCAGGGCAGTGCCGCGTTCGCGTTCATGACCGGGATCGCGACGACGCCGGCGCAGCTCGACGACGTGCGCTCGACCCTCGGGCTGCAGGACGCCGCGCTCGACGTCGACCTCGAGGACGAGGTGCTGGTCTGGTTCGGCGAGGCCCACGGGTCGAGCTGCCCGGAGCGGCGCCTCGACGGCATCGAGGTCGTCGGGGGGAGCGACCCGGTCCTGCGTCCGCAGATCGTCGACCCGACGAACCCCGGCGGCTGCACCAGCGACCTCGCCGGTGCGTGGGCCTTCGTGGTGGCGGTGGACCGGGCCGTGCTCCCGGCCGGTCCGTTCACGATCCGCCTCACCGACCGGACCCCGCCGATCCAGGACGAGGCGACCGTCGTCGACGCCGACCTCACGGCGCCCGGGTCCACCGTCGACGCCGGCGACGTGTCGGTGGCCGAACCGGACCCGAGGGACGCCGCGGCCCGCGACGGGGACATCGTCGAGACCGGGTACGCGACGGACTACCTGCTGTACGTCCACTGCGGGGCGGGCTCGCTCGGCTTCCTCAACGACGTCTTCTGGGTCGCCGAGGACGACGCGCTCCGGTACGCGGCCGTCCCCGAGCCCTGGCGGGACCTCGTCGTGGAGGACGAACTGGTGGTGTCCGTGCTGATCGAGACCGGCGACCCGCCGACGGCGACAGCGACGGCGAACGGCCACAGCGTCATCTACGTGCCCGGGGCGCCGGACGAGTACGGCTGCGACTGATCCCCAACGGTCGCGGCGGCCTCCGCCGCGGCGTCACCGCCGCGCGGTACACCGGGCGGGAGCGACGACGCAGGTGGAGGACGCGGCATCGACGCCTTCGAACAGACCCGGGACCTCGAGGAGGCCGGGCCCCCCGTGCACCCGGTCGACCCCGATGCGGTCGAGCGGGCGCTGGCCGGCATCGTCGCGCGGATCCCGGGCGGCACACGCCGCGAGCAGCAGGTGGCGATGGCCACGGCCGTCGCGCAGGGCATCACCGAGGGACGGCCCACCCTCGTGGAGGCTCCCACCGGCGT
>CAYMGL010000287.1:0-3407 GCA_964389945.1 uncultured Actinomycetota bacterium | reverse complement strand
CTCAGCGAGGAGCTGGGCCGCGAGGTGTGGCTGAAGCGCGAGGACCTCGCCCACACCGGTGCCCACAAGCTCAACAACGTGCTCGGCCAGGCGCTGCTGGCCAGGCGGATGGGCAAGCCCCGCGTGATCGCCGAGACCGGCGCCGGGCAGCACGGCGTCGCGAGCGCCACCGCGGCCGCCCGCTTCGGGCTGGAGTGCGTGGTCTACATGGGCGCCGAGGACTGCCGGCGCCAGCGGCTGAACGTCGTGCGGATGCAGCTGCTCGGCGCCGAGGTGCGACCGGTCAACTCCGGGACGCGGACGCTCAAGGACGCCGTCAACGAGGCGATGCGCGACTGGGTCACCAACGTGCACGACACGCACTACCTCCTCGGGTCGGCGATGGGCCCCCACCCGTTCCCGACGATCGTCCGCGAGCTGCAGGCCGTGATCTCCGAGGAGACGATCGTCCAGATGCCGGAGGCGCTCGGTGATGGCCGCCACCCCGACGTCGTGCTCGCGTGTGTCGGTGGCGGCAGCAACGCCATCGGCGCGTTCGCGCGCTACGTCGACGACGACCGGTTCGCCGACGTCCGGCTGGTCGGCGTCGAGGCCGCGGGGGAGGGGCTGCACACCGGCCGCTCGGCCGCGACGGTCAGCGAGGGCAAGGAGGCCGTCCTGCACGGGATGCGCACCATCGCGATGGTCGACGACGACGGCCAGGTCCTGCCCGTCCACTCGGTCAGCGCCGGGCTGGACTACCCGGGCGTCGGCCCCGAGCACGCCTTCCTCCACGAGAGCGGCCGCGCCCGGTACGTGGGCGCGACCGACGAGCAGGCCCTGCGCGGCTTCCGGGCCCTGTGCGAGCTCGAGGGGATCATCCCGGCGCTCGAGCCGGCCCACGTGATCGGCTGGCTGCTCGACAACGTCGACGAGTTCGACGAGACGGACGTCCTGCTGGTCAACCTCTCGGGACGTGGCGACAAGGACGTGGACGAGGTCGTGCGCGTCGCCGACTGGGACGTCGGGGTCCCCGAGGCGGCGTACGAGGCCGCGCCGCCCCGAGGGGGCGACGACGTGGAGGTGGGCGAGTGAGCGGCGCCGCGCAGATCCACGACGCGATCCGGACGGCCAACGACGAGGGCCGTGCCGCGCTGGTGATCTACCTCCCGGCCGGCTTCCCGACGATGGAGGCCAGTCGGGCCTGCCTGGAGGCAGCCGCAGCGAACGGTGCCGACGTCCTCGAGGTCGGGTTCCCCTTCAGCGACCCGATCATGGACGGGCCCACGATCCAGATGGCCAGCCAGGCTGCGCTCGACCGGGGCTACGGCGTCGACGACGACCTGGCCATGTGTCGTGAGCTCACGGCGAACGTGGACGCGCCGGCGCTGACGATGACCTACTACACGATCCCCGACCGCCGGGGCGTGGACGCCTTCGCCGCGCAGTGCGTCGACGCAGGGCTCACCGGCGCGATCCTGCCGGACCTGCCTGCCGACGAGGCGGCGCCGTGGACGGCCGCGGCCGACGCCGCGGGCCTCGGCACCGTCTTCCTCGCGTCGAGCGTGTCGACCGACGAGCGGCTCGCCGCGATCGGTGCCGCGAGCACGGGGTTCGTCTACGCGACCGGGCTCCTCGGCGTCACCGGCGTCAAGGACGTGGCGGCCGAGACCGAGCAGCTCGTGGAGCGGATCCGCCCCCACGCCGACGTGCCCGTCTGCGTCGGCGTCGGCATCAAGACGCCGCGGCACGCGCGCGACGTCGCCGCGTACGCCGACGGGGTCATCGTCGGCTCGGCCGTGGTCAGTGCCGCCGCCGACGGCGACCCCGCGACGGCGCCCCAGCGCGTCGGGGCGCTCGTCGCGGCCCTCCGCGAGGGCTGCGAGCGCTGACCACGACAGGTCCACCGCGACCCGGGAGCAGACCGATGGACGAGCAGGAGTTCGCAGGCCGTGTCGCGCTGGTCACCGGATCGTCGAGCGGGATCGGCGAGGAGGTCGCACGCCGGCTGTCCGCACTGGGGGCGACCGTGGTCGTCAACAGCGCCTCGTCGGTCGAGGCCGGCGAGGCCGTGGCGGCGTCGCTGCCCGGACCGGCCAGCTACCGACGCGCCGACATCTCGGTGCAGGAGGAGGCCGAGGGGCTCGTCGACGACGTCGTCGCGGCCCACGGCCGCCTCGACGTCCTGGTCAACAACGCGGGGTGGACGACCACGGTCCCGCACGACCAGCTCGACGAGCTGACCGACGACGTCTTCCGCCGCACGTTCGAGGTCAACGTCTTCGGCACGTGGTGGGTGACCAAGCGGGCGATCCCGCACCTGCGCGAGGTCGAGGACCCCAACATCGTCAACGTGACGTCCGTGGCGGGGCTGCGGCCCGTCGGGTCGTCGATCGCCTACTCGATGACCAAGGCCGCGCTGAACCACCTCACGGCGCTGCTGGCCAAGTCGCACGGACCGATCCGTGTCAACGCCGTGGCGCCGGGGCTGGTCGCGACACCGTGGACCGAGGACTGGGACGACCTGCACGCGGCCGTCGCCGCCGGGGCGCCCCTGGGGCGGTCGGCCACGCCCGCCGACTGCGCCGAGGCCGTCCTGGCGCTGCTGCGCAACCGGTACGTGACGGGCGAGGTGCTGGTCGTCGACGGTGGGCTGCGCCAGGTCATGTGACACGAGGACGGGCCGCCCACGTGGGGCGGCCCGTCGTCGTTTGTCCGTGCTCGTCAGCCGTCGATGAAGCCGTTGGACACCAGGAAGTCCTGCGCGACGGCGGCGGGACGCTCGCCCTCGGCGGAGACCCGGGCGTTCAGCGCGGTCATCGTCTCGTTGTCGAGCGCCTCCACGACGGGGCCGTAGAGGTCCTGGAGCGCGGTGCCGTACTGCGTGAACTCCTCGCTCTGGAAGATCGGGGCGACGTTGTAGAGCGGGAAGAAGCTCTCGTCGTCCTCGAGCACGGTCAGGTCCAGCGCCGCGATGCGGCCGTCGGTGGTGAAGATCTCACCGAAGTTGCACGGGTCGCCGTCGTCGGTGGCCTGGTAGACCACGCCGGTGTCGAGCACCGTGACCTGGTCGTCGGGGAACTCGATGCCGTACGTCTCCTCCATGCCCGGCAGGCCGTCGTTGCGTCCGGGGAACTCGGACTCGACGCACAGCGTCAGCTGGTCGTCGGACAGCTCCTGCAGGTCGGACAGCGACTCGGGGTTGCCGAGGTCGTCGGCCGCCTCGCTGCGGTAGGCGATGCCGTAGGTGTTGTTGAAGGGGGAGGGCTCGAGCCAGCACAGCCCGTTCTCCTCGGCGTCGCGCTCCTCGACCGCGGCGTACTGCTCCTCACGGTCCGGGATCGGGTCGTCCTCCTCGAAGAACGAGATCCACGCGGTGCCGGTGTAGTCCCAGTAGTGGTCGATCTCGTCGGCGAGCAGGGCCTCGC
>CAYMGL010000286.1:0-3434 GCA_964389945.1 uncultured Actinomycetota bacterium | reverse complement strand
TCTTCACCTTCATCGGCTCGATGGGCAACATCCCGCTGGCGGCGGTGCTGTTCGCAGGTGGCGTGAGCTTCGCCGGTGTGATGGCCTTCATCTACTCGGACCTGGTCGTGTTCCCGGTCGTGCGGATCAGTGCGCAGTACTTCGGGTGGAAGCTGGCGCTGTACATCGTGGCGGTGTTCTTCGCGGCGCTGACGGTGACGGCACTGCTGCTCCACGGCGGGTTCGCCGTGCTCGGGCTGCTGCCGGACGCCGCGAGCGGCGGCGGGTCCACGAACCCGGCCGAGGGCGCGTTCGCGATCGACTACACCTTCTTCCTCAACCTGGCCTTCCTCGGCGTCACCGCGGTGCTCGTCTGGCTCAACGTCCGCGATCCCGACAGCGAGGCGCCGGAGCGCGACGACGACATCGTCGAGCGCATCCTGTTCTGGGCGGCACTCGCCAGCGCGACGTGGCTGGTCGGCGGTCTCGTGGTGGCGCCGGTCCTGTGACCCACGACCCGGGCTCCGCTCCCGTCGGGTCCACGCGGCTGACCGTGTGAGGTCCCCGTGTCCCGGGGCACGTCAACGTCGAAGCCCCTCGAGAGGCCCGGCCCCGCCCCATGCTGTCACGCCCCGGCGCCCACCCACGCCCCAGGCCCCTCGTGGGCCGACGACACCTCCTCCGTGCCACGGGGCTCGCCGCAGCCGTCGTGGCGCTCGGCGCCGGCGACCACCGGCGCCAGGTCGCCCTCGTCCCACCGACGTCCGCGCGCACGCGGGAGACCGCCCCCGTCCCCGCCCGCCGGGACGACGTCTCGGTGCCGGCGCCGACGATCGTGCCGTTCGACGAGTGGGCCTCCGACGCATGTCCGCAGCCGACCGGCCACAACCCGACACCGGTCCAGCGACTCGTCGTGCACCACACGGTCGAGCCCACGCCCAGCACACCGGACGAGGTGCTCTGGGCCCTCGAGCGGATGTGCGACGCCCACACGGACCGGGGCTTCGACACCCTCGGCTACCACTACCTCGTGGACGCCTGGGGGCGGGTGTGGCAGGGCCGCGGCGGCCTGCCGGGACCGGACGGCCGACCGCCCGAGCGCCAACCGGAAGGCGCACACGTGGCCGGCTCCAACGAGGGGGCCGTCGGGGTGGCATTCATCGGTGACCACGCGGCCGGTCCGCCGACCGACGACGCGCTGCACACGGCCACCCACCTCCTCGCCTGGCTGCTCGAGCCGACGGGTCTCGACCCGCACCAGGAGGTCGCCGTCGCGTCCACCGGTGCCGGGACGGCGAGGTTCACGGGCACGTTCCACCCACGAGCGATCGCCGGCCACTCGGCGTCCAACGTCACCGAGTGCCCCGGCCGTCACCTCGAGGCGCGTCTGGACGACGTCCGCGACGGTGTCGAGCGGTGGCTCCGCGGTGACGGCCGCGTCACGACGTGAGGTCCACACGCCGCAGCAGCTGGGCGTTGAGCGCCACGATGATCGTGGACAGGCTCATGACCACGGCGCCGAACGCCGGCGGGAGCACGAACCCGAGCGGTGCGGTCACCCCCGCCGCGAGCGGGATCGCGACGACGTTGTAGCCGGCCGCCCAGGCGAGGTTCTGCGCCATCTTGCGGTAGGTCGCCGCCGACAGCCGCCGCATGGCGGCGACGTTGCGCGGATCGTCGGACGCCAGCACGATCTGGGCCGCCGCGGCAGCGACGTCCGTGCCGGCCCCGATCGCGATGCCGACGTCGGCGCGGGCGAGGGCAGGTGCGTCGTTGACGCCGTCGCCGACCATCGCCACGACGGCCCCTCCCTCCTGGAGGCGGGCCACCTCGGCGTCCTTGTCCTCCGGCAGCACCTCGGCACGGACCTCGTCGATGCCGAGCTCCGCTGCGACCGCCTCGGCGACGGCCGTGGCGTCACCGGTCAGCATCGCGACCCGGACACCCGCCGCATGGAGGGCATCCACGGCCCGGCGAGCGACGTCACGGACCTCGTCGCGGAGGGCGAGGACGAGGCGGACGTCGCCGTCGACGAGCCCCACGATCACGGCGTCGCCACGGTCGCGCCACCCGGCCACGGTCGTGGCCTGCCCACCGAGGACGTCGTCGAGGTCGATCCGGCGACCACGAAGCATCGCCGGGCCACCGACGGCCACCTCGTGCCCCTCGACCGTGGCCGTGACCCCGCGACCGGCGTCCGCGCTGAAGTCGGCAGCTCCCGGCACGTCCAGACCGCGGTCACGGGCAGCGCGCACGATCGCCCGCGCCAGGGGGTGCTCGGAGTCCTGCTCGGCCGCGGCGACCAGGCGCAGTGCGGTCGCCTCGTCACCCCCGACGGCCACGAGGTCGGCGACCACGTGCTCGCCGCGGGTGAGCGTGCCGGTCTTGTCGAACACGACGGTGTCGACCTCGCGCATCCGCTCGAGGGCCGTGCGGTCGTGGACGAGCATGCCCTCGCGCGCCGCCGACGCGGTGCTGATCGAGACGACCAGCGGGATCGCCAGGCCGAGGGCGTGCGGGCACGAGATGATCAGGACCGTGACGGTGCGCGTCACAGCGTCACCCGGCTCACCGAGGAGCACCCAGGTCACCGCCGTGATCGCGGCCGCCGCGAGCGCGACCCAGAACAGGACGGCGGCTGCCCGGTCGGCGAGCCGTTGCGTGGGTGTCGCGGACTCCTGCGCCTCCCGCACCAGGCGCTGCACGCCGGCGAGCGCGGTGTCGTCCCCGACACGGTCGAGTCGGACACGAACCGCCGAGCCGGCAGCCACCGCGCCGGCCACGACCCGGTCGTCGGGGCCGTGGGCGACGGGCGTGGATTCCCCCGTCAGCAGCGACTCGTCGAAGTCCGCGCTGCCCTCGACGACGATCCCGTCGGCCGGCACACGCTCACCGGGACGGACGAGGACGATGTCGCCGGTGCGCAGGTCAGCGATCGGCACCTCCTCGACGCTGCCGTCCTCGGTCACCCGCTCGGCGGTGTCAGGCAGGAGCGCCGCGAGTTCGTCAAGGGCCGAGCTGGCCTGGCCGACGGCGCGCATCTCCAGCCAGTGCCCGAGCAGCATGATCACGATCAGCCCGGCGAGCTCCCACCAGAAGTCGAGGTCGAACAGGCCGAGTGACGTGGCCAGCGACGCCCCGAACGCCACGCCGATCGCCATCGAGATGAGCGACATCATCCCGGGGCTGCCGTCGCGCAGCTCGCCGCGTGCCATCGAGAAGAAGGGGAGGCCGCCGTAGAGGAAGACGACGGTGCCCAGACCGGCGACGACGAGCTCGCGTCCCGCGAACTCGATCGAGTAGCCGAGCCACTCCTGGACCATCATCGACAGCACCACGACCGGGATGCTCAGCACGAGCGTCACCCAGAAGCGGCGCCGGAACATCTCCGCGTGCCCCTCGTGGCCGCCGTGGCCGCCGTGGCCGCCCTCGCTGCCATGGTCGCCACGGGTCGC
>CAYMGL010000285.1:0-3445 GCA_964389945.1 uncultured Actinomycetota bacterium | reverse complement strand
CGATGTCAGCACCGTTGGCGATCAGCTGGTCGGTCGTGTTGCGGGCGTCGTCCTGCGAGTCGAAGTTGTTGATGAACGAGCCGTCGGTGCCGTCCCAACCGAGCAGCTCGACGTTGGCGTCGTTCTCCTGGTTGTAGTAGCGGATGCCGGCGAGCATGCCGTTCATGAAGATGGTCACCGGCGGGATGTTGATGCCACCGAAGGTGCCGATCTTGCCGGACTCCGTCTCCGAGGCGGCCAGGTAGCCGGCGAGGAACGCCGCCTGGTCCGTCTGGAAGGTCAGCTCACGGACGTTGTCGTACTCGACGTCGCCGACGAAGTTGCCCTCGTCGTCGAACTCGGCGAAGTCGACGTCGATGATCGCGAACGCCTGGTCCGGGTTCTCCTGCGCGGCGGTCTGCGTCGCACCGTCGAGCAGGAAGCCGACCGTGACGATGATGTTGCAGCCGTCACTCACGAACTGGTTGATGAAGGGCGCGTAGTCCGAGTCGCTCTGGGACTCGAGGACGGCGATCTCGACGCCGAGCTCCTCCTCGGCCCGCTCGAGGCCTGCGTACGCGGTCTGGTTGAAGGACCGGTCGTCGACGCCACCGGTGTCGGTGACCTGGCAGGCGAGGAAGTCGGCACCGGCCTCCTCCGTCGGCTCCTCGGTCTCCTCCTCGTCGGTGCCCTCGTCCTCCTCGGAGGCACCGTCGTCGGTGGTCTCCTCGGTGGGCTCCTCGGTCTCCTCGTCCGGCGCGTCCGCGCAGGCCGTGGCGAGCATGGCCACGGTCGCGGCGGCCGCGAAGGTGCGCAGCATCTTTCGCATCGGGTCTCGTCCCCTGGTTCTGGATGTGTGCCGCGAAGGGCGGCACGAGTGGTCGCGAAGCATAGACGGACCTACGACCGCAGTCGGAGAAGCACCACGCGACGGCCAATGGGCGCACCGGCCGTGGCCGGTCGGCCGCCCGGGGGGTCCGGTCAGGCGGGTGCACTCGCGTGTTCGCTGACCGGGCGATCGTGGTCATGCCCGTGCTCGCCGGCCAGCTCCGGACCGCGCGAGAGGAAGAGGAAGCCACCGGTCCCGGCGAGGAGCGACCCGGCGAAGATGCCGAGCTTGGCGGAGTCGAGCGCCGCGCCGGTCACCGACAACGACGCCACGAACAGGGCAACCGTGAACCCGATCCCGGCGAGCATGGACAGCCCGAAGAGGTGTCGCCAGGTGGTGTGGTACGGCATGCGGCCGATGCCGAGCCGGATCGCCAGCCACGCGAACCCCGTGACGCCGATGGTCTTGCCGACGAGCAGTCCGACCATGACGCCCAGCAGGACGGGGTCGTCGAACGCCCCCGCGATGGCGTCGCCCTGGATCCGCACACCGGCGTTGGCGAGGGCGAACACCGGCACGATGACGAACGACGAGACCGGCGACAGTCGGAACTCCAGCCGCGAGAGCGGCGGGAGCGTCTCGTAGGAGAGCCGGCGGAGGTCGGTGATGAGCGCGCTGACGCGCTCGATCGTGTGGTGGTCGGCGCGGTGGAGCGGCACCTCGTCGGGGAGGTACTCGCCGATCCGGTCGATGATCGGCTTGGCGTAGTCGTCGAACTTCTGGGGGTCGTAGAACGCCGTGACGGGCGTCAGGAAGGCGACGACGACGCCGGCGAGGGTGGCGTGGACGCCCGACTCGAGCATGGCGAGCCAGATGAAGACACCGACGGCCGTGAACAGCCAGCTCGTGCGGACGTGGAGTCGGTTCATCATCGCCAGGAGCAGGACGCCGCCGACGGCGGCGAGCAGCCACCCGACGAAGAGCTCGTCGGTGTAGACCAGCGCGATCACGAGGATCGCGCCGAGGTCGTCGACGATCGCCAGGGCGAGGAGGAACAGCTTGGCCGAGACCGGGACGCGACGGCCCAGCATCGCCACGATGCCGACCGCGAACGCGATGTCCGTCGCCATGGGGATCCCCCAGGCGTTCGGTGCGGCCCCCTCCCCCGGGAGCAGCACCAGGTTGAACAGCAGGAAGATCGCGGCGGGGACGACCATCCCCCCGAGGGCTGCCAGCGCCGGCAGCGCGGCGGCCTTGGGGTCGCGGAGCTCCCCGACGACGAGCTCACGCTTGATCTCGAGTCCGACGACGAAGAAGAACACCACCATCGCGGCGTCGTTCACCCATTCCTGGACGGTCAGCTCCGACAGGTGGTGGAAGCGGAACTCCCCGAACGCGATCTCGATGTGCGTCCCGAACAACGCGAAGTAGCTGTCCCCGGCGGGGCTGTTGGCCCAGACGAGGGCCGCAATCGCTGCGACGAGCATGACCACGCCGCCGGCCGACTCCTGTCGGACGAACCGCAGGGCGGGCTGCACGAACGTGCTCGGCACGAACCGTTCCGAGGTCTCCCACGCCTCTCGGGGCTGCGCCCCGGGAGGTGGTGGGTCCGAGTGCTCACCGGCCACCCAGATCTCCTCGTCATGACCGTGGTGCTGCACGACGTGTCGGGCCGCGCAGCAGCCAACCGTACGACGTCGGTCGTCGGCCGGGGTCAGCCGTCCTCGTCGGTGCCGTCCTCGGCCGCGTCGGCATCCGCCTCGACGCCGTCGACGAAGGCCTGCTGGTCCTCCAGCGACAGCCCTGCACGGCGTGCGAGGTCCGCACACTCACGGCCGGGGACCTCCTCGATCGAGGCGGCGATCCGCTCCGCCTCGGGCAGGTCGACCAGGGCGAGGTACTGGGCGCGGTCGACGCAGACGTAGGTCACGCTCGTGGCCCGCGGCACGCCGATCGGGGCGTCGTAGCGGTCCACGGGGACGAGCAGCTCATCGGTGTTGGCGCTGGTGACGACGCGCAGGGTGACGGTGACCTCGTCCTCGTAGGTGCGCAGCTCGGTCAGGCGGTCCTCGAAGGCGGCGTCGGCGCTCTCGACGGTGGCGAGGATCTCGTAGCCGAGGCGCTGCAGCTCGCGGGCCTGGATCAGCAGGTCGATGCCCGTCGTCTCGAGCCCGAGCAGCCCGTCGGCGTCGATCGCGATGCCGTCCTCGGTCCGTGCGTTGCTCGAGTCGAGCGGGCGGGGGTTCGTGCTCCCGTCGCTCTGCTCGAGGATCAGGAACGCCTGGCGCTCGATCAGGAGGCCCTGGGCCACCGACGACACCGCGTCACCGACCGCCGTGCCGGCATCGTCACCCTCGATGTACAGCGCCCGGATGTCGTCCTCCAGCCGGTCCAGCGTGGACCGGGCGGACGCGAAGGAGCCGAGGAGGACGGGGTCGAGCTCGTTCGCCGCGAGCTGTGCCTCGGTCGGCACGAGCTCGGGCAGGTCGTCCTGCAGGGCCAGCAGGCCGTCGAGCAGCACCTGGTCGGCGTCGCTGACCGCGAGGGGGTCGGCCTCGTCGCCCTCACCCTCGGCAGCGATCGCGCTGCCGAGCGCGGCGAGCAGGCCCGCGACGGCCACCAGGCCGATGATCCGGA
>CAYMGL010000284.1:0-3466 GCA_964389945.1 uncultured Actinomycetota bacterium | reverse complement strand
CGAAGATGACGAAGAGGAACGCGAACACGTAGTAGCGGATGTTCATCTGGGACCACCCGGTCCCGACTGCGTCCACACCGCACTCGTACGTCGTGAGCTTGCCCGGGTGGGGCAGGCGCGGCCGCATGATGCGGTTGGCGAGCATGACGAACGCGTAGAAGCCGATCGCGACCAGCGCGACCACCGCGAAGGTCCCGTACTGCTCGTAGAACATGTGCGTCGGGCTCCTGGGCTCATGGTCGTGGGCGTCGGTTCCGACCGGGCACCGGCGGGTGTGCGTCGGGGCGGGAGCGACCGGCCGGGGACGCCGATCCGTGCAGGGACGGGCGCTGCTGACACGCTCGTCCGGACCGACGTCGGCCGGCCGGGGATGCTAGCGGCTCGTGATGGCCGTCCCCCAACGGACGGGTGCCCGTGCGCGGCCGAACGGACGGGTTCCGGGCCGGTACGGGGGTCACAGCGGCGTGGGCAGTCCCGCGTGGTCGAGCTCGTGCAGCCCGTCGACGTCCAGCAGCCAGGTCCCGCCACTGCCCTCGGTGGCCCAGCCCTCGGTGTGCACGAGCGCGGTGTCCTCGTCGATCCCGACGAGCTGCAGGCCGTCGGGGACGCGCTTGCCGAGGCGGCGCACGGCACCGAGCGTCATCCGGCGGACCATGTCGAAGTGCGGCACGACGGCGAGGCCGGGCAGGACACCGAGGCCGGTCCCCCAGTCGTGCGAGAACGGCAGGAACGGGGGCCAGGCGGCGGCCAGCGTCATCGCCCCGGCACTGCAGCCGGCGAGCGCGGCCCCGAAACGCCACTGCTCGAGGATCGCGTCCAGCAGCGGCGTGCCACGCAGCGTCCGGGTCAGGTGGTCGGGCTTGCCACCGGAGAGGTAGACCAGCCCGACCTCGCGGACGTCGGCGACGTGGCGCAGCTCGGTCGCGTCGTGCCGGTCACGCACGTCCACCTCGAGGACCTCGGCGCCGAGGGCGTCGTAGTGCGCCCGCGCGAGGTCGAACCAGCGGCGCACGGTGGCGTCTCCCTCGGTCGCGGCCGCGGTCGGGATGACCGCCACCGCCCGCTCGAAGCCCTCCTCCTCCACGCGGTCCAGCAGTGCGTCGTCGGTGGCACGCATGGCGGGCGTGAACTCGCCGGAGCCGACGAGGGCGATCGGCCCCGGGCTCACGGCAGCGCCCAGTCGACGGGCTCGGACCCCTGCTCGACGAGCAGCGTGTTCGCCCGCGAGAACGGGCGCGAGCCGAAGAAGCCCCGATGGGCCGACAGCGGCGAGGGGTGCGGTGCGGTGATGGCGGGTGTCCCGTCCAGCCGGGGCCGGACCGACTGTGCCTGCCGCCCCCACAGCACCGCCACCAGCGGACGGCCACGGGCCACCAGCGCGTCGACGACGTGGTCGGTGACCGCCTCCCAACCCACGTCCCGGTGCGAGGCCGGCGCGTGCGGCCGCACCGTCAGCGACCGGTTGAGCAGCAGGACCCCCTGCCGCACCCACGGGGTGAGGTCGCCCGACGTCGGCTGCGGCACGCCGACGTCGTCGACGAGCTCCGTGAAGATGTTCTGCAGGCTCCTGGGCAGCGGTCGTACGTCCGGCGCCACAGCGAAGGCCAGCCCGATGGGGTGGCCCGGGGTGGGGTACGGGTCCTGGCCCAGGACCAGCACCCGGACGTCCTCGAACGGCATGCGCAGGGCGGCGAACACGTCCTCACCACGCGGCAGGAAGCGCCGCCCGGCGGCCTGCTCGGCGCGCAGGAAGTCGCCCATGGCAGCGATCTCGTCGCCGACCGGGGCGAGGGCGTCGACCCATCCCGGTCCGACCTGGTCCTCCAGCCCCACTCCGTGCCCCCTTGGTCCGTGCCCCCTCGACGTCGCCCGGACCGTAGGCGCGCCGTGCGTGCGGACGGCCCGCACGGGACACGTCCCGGCCGAATCGGACCAGGGAGCCCGCCAGTGGCCTCGCAGCTTTCGCAGCACCGCGTCGACGACACGACGCCGGACACAGATGACGCCGAGGAGGGCATGAACCGCCTCGCCCTGCTCGGGCACGGGGTCTACTACCTCCTGCTGGCGCTGCTGACCAGCCAGTTGGTGACCGGCGGCGGCAGCGGGCAGGAGACCGGTCCGCAGGGCGCCATCGCGACGGTCGCGAACCAGCCCTTCGGCCAGGTGCTCCTCGGGGCACTGACGATCGCCTTCATCGCCTACGCGGTCCGGCGGTGGACCCAGCTGGTCCGCGAGGACGACACCGAGGACCGTGTGAAGGCGCTGCTCAGCGGCATCGTCTGGACGTTCCTGTCCTACCTCGCCGGCAGCACCCTGCTGGACGGCCTCGGGGTCGTGGGCGGGTCCGGCGGCGGCTCCGGCAGCTCGAGCCAGCAGGCGACGCAGACGGTGCTCGGACTCCCGGGCGGCCAGTGGATCGTCGGGATCGTCGGGCTCGGCATCATCGGCGCCGGTCTCTACTTCGCCCGAAAGGCATCCAATCGCGCCCTGGGCAACGAGCTCTCCGAGCTCGGCCTGGACGGTCGCCGCTTCGCGACCGTGCTGGGACGACTCGGCTACGCCGGCCGCTCGCTCGCCTACGGGCTCGTCGGCTTCTTCGTGGTCCGCGCAGCCGTCAACCACGACCCCGACACCGCCCGCGGCCTCGACGGCGCGCTCGCCCAGGTCCAGCAGGCCAGCTGGGGCACGTGGTTCCTGCTCGCCATCACCGTCGGCTTCGCCGCGTTCGGCGCCTTCCGCCTCCTCGAGGCCCGCTACGCCCGCAACCCCGAGGACGACTGACCCGGGCGCAGCCACCCGACACAGGCGCCGGGCTCACCGACCCCGTTCAGCCGACACAGGCGCCGGGTTCACCGACCCCGTTCACCCGACGCGGTCGACCAGATCGCTCGCTGCGCTCGCGGCGCTGCGACGTCGGCCTTCAGCCGACGCGGTCGACCGCGAACTCGGCGAGGCGGGTGAGGGCCTTGACGACGGGGCGGTCACCGAAGACGTCGAGCTGGTCGACGGCCGTGTCGACGTAGTCGAGCGCGACGTCCCGGGCGCGCTCCATCGCGGGTGACCCGCGCAGCAGCTCGAGGGCCCGAGCCACCTCGTCCTCGGTGAGGTCGGGTCCCTTGGCGACCAGCGCAGGGAGCTCGTCACCGGCGGCCGCGTCCTCGACGGCGAACAGCACCGGCAGGGTGCGCACACCCTCCATGAGGTCCGTGCCGGGGGTCTTGCCGGAGTCCTCGTGGTCGGACGCGATGTCCAGCAGGTCGTCGGACAGCTGGAAGGCCAGGCCGACGTTCCAGCCGTAGACCGTCGCCGCCTCGACCTCCTCGCTCGAGCAGCCCGACAGCAGCGCCCCGAGGCGGCACGACGACGCGATCAGCGAGGCGGTCTTGCCGCCGATGACCCGCAGGTAGTGCTCGACGGTCGCGTCGAGGCGCGGGACGTCGGGCGGCAGGGCGCCGGCGCTGCCCTG
>CAYMGL010000283.1:0-3496 GCA_964389945.1 uncultured Actinomycetota bacterium | reverse complement strand
GGCAGCGGCATGGGCGAGGCCATCGCGCGCCGCCTCCACGGGGAGGGGCACCGGCTGGTGCTGCTGTCACCGGGGGGCGGCGCCGCGCGGGTCGCCGAGGAGCTCGGCTGCGCCGCCGTGACGGGCGACGTGACGAGCCCCGAGGACCTGCAGGCCATGGTGGACACGGCGGTCGAGCGGCACGGTGGCGTCGACAACGTGGTCGCCAACACCGGCCACCCGCCGAAGGGCCCGCTGCTGGAGATCCCCGACGAGGACTGGCACGTCGGCCTCGACCTCGTGCTGCTGCATGTCGTTCGGCTGGCCCGGTTGGCCGTGCCGTCGATGCGCGAGCGGGGCGGCGGGTCCATCGTCGCGATCTCGACGTTCAGCGCCTTCGAGCCCAGCCCGTCCTTCCCCGTGTCCAGCGTGCTGCGGGCCGGCCTCGGCAGCTTCGTCAAGCTGTTCGCCCGCGAGCACGCCGCCGACGGCATCCGGATGAACGCCGTGCTGCCGGGCTTCATCGACAGCTACCCGGAGGACGAGGAGACGGTCGCACGGATCCCGGCGGGCCGCTTCGGTCGCACCGCCGAGATCGCCGACGTGGTGCGCTTCCTCGTCAGCGACGAGTCGACCTACCTCACCGGGCAGAACATCCCGGTGGACGGCGGGCTGACACACAGCGTCTGACGCTCGGTCGAAGTGGGGCACAAGGGCCCTGTCGACGGTTCGACGACGGCCGCACACTGCACGCGCCCTCCTCCCGAGGTCCGTGCATGCCCACCGACACGCCAGCCATCGTCGTCTCGTCACTGACGAAGCACTACGGCGGGACGATCGCCGTCGACGACCTCTCGTTCTCGGTCCCTTCCGGGGTGGTGACCGGGTTCCTGGGACCGAACGGCTCGGGCAAGACGACGACGATGCGGGCCGTGCTCGGCCTGATCTCACCGACCAGCGGTGACACCCGCGTGCTCGGGCAGCGGTACCGCGACCTCGACGACCCGGCGCGGCAGGTCGGCGCGCTCATCGACGGGACGGCACACCACCCGGCGATGACCGGCCGCCGCGCGCTGCGGGTCCGCGCGGCGGCCAGCGGGATCGACGACGCACGGGTCGCCGAGGTGCTCCGGCTCGTGGGGCTGGAGGTAGCGGCCGACCGCCGCGTCGGTGGCTACTCGCTCGGGATGCGGCAGCGGCTCGGCCTCGCCGGCGCCCTGCTCGGCGACCCACCCGTGCTGGTGCTCGACGAGCCGGCCAACGGCCTCGACCCCGACGGCGTGCGGTGGATCCGCGAGTTCCTCCGCCACCTCGCGGGAGAGGGTCGCACGGTCTTCGTCTCGAGCCACATGCTGGCGGAGGTCTCGCGCATGGCCGACGAGGTGGTGGTCATCAACCGCGGGCGCTTCGTGACGCACATGCCCGTCGCTGACCTCACCATCGGCCGCGACGTCGTCGTGCGCACCCCCGACGGGGAGCGGCTCACGGAGGCGCTGCGCCAACGCGGCGCGACCGTGACGGCCACCGACGGCCACCTGTCCGTCGGTGGTCTCAGCATGGAGGAGGTCGGCGCGGTCGCCGCAGCACAGCGCGTCGTGCTGCACGAGCTGCGCCGTGGCGACGGCGACCTGGAGGCGGCCTTCTTCGACCTGACCGCGGACCCGACCGAGGTGGCGTCATGAGGGATCTGCTGCGATCGGAACTGCGGAAGGTCACCGGCACGAGGCTGGCGCTCGGCCTGCTGCTCGGTGCCACGAGCATCGCCGTCCTCGCCCTCGGTGTCACCCTGTGGCTGCCGCAGGCCCAGGGCGTCGACGTGCAGGGCGCACCGACCGCGATCGCCACGACAGACGACGTCCGCAGCCTGCTGGGCGTGGCCAGCATCGTCACCATCTTCGCGCTGCTGCTGGGCGTGACCTCCGCCACGACCGAGTACCGGCACGACACGGCGGCCACCAGCTTCCTGGCCGAGCCGCGGCGGTGGCGCGTGCTGGCGGCCAAGGCCTGGGTGATGCTGTGCGTCGGGGCGGCGTACGCCGTCGTCGTGCTGGGCATCGCGACGGCGATGGTGGCCGTGGCGGCGACCGTGGACGGCGTCGCGTTGCCGTGGGACGGCACGGTCTGGCGCTACCTGGGCATGACGGTCCTGGCCACGGCGACGCAGGCGGTGTTCGGGCTCGGGATCGGTGCTGCACTGCGCAGCCAGGTCGGCGCGATCGTTGCGGTGCTCGTGTGGCTGTTCGTCCTCGAGAGCCTCATCGCGGGCCTGCTGCCGTCCCTCGCGCCGTGGACGCCCTTCGCCGTCAGCGGCGCGATGGTGGCGCCGACCGACGAGGTCGGCCGACTGCTCGGGACGGTCCTGACGGTCGGGTACCTGGGCGTGGCCCTGGGGGCGGGGGGCTGGCTGACCGAGCGACGCGACGTGGCCTGAGGGAAGGGATGCGGCCGTGGCCGTACGCCGGTCCGTGCCCTTGCCGTCACCGATCGTGCGGGGCAGGGTGGAGCGGTCGGGCACGGAGGGGACGTGGGCCGCTCGCGAACGGGGCCGGTGCGGACCGCACTCCTGGGTGCGCTGGTCACGACCACGGCGGTCACGCTGCCGCTGTGGGTCGCCTTCACGGTCCTCTCGGACGTGGTCGACCTCTCGGGCACGTCGATCTGGCTGTCCGTCCTGCTCGGCGTGTCGCTGCTGGTCGCGCTCCTGGCGGGACCTGCCGCCGCGTGGGGCTGGGGGATGGCCCGGTTGGCCGGCGCGCCTGCGCGCCCGGTGATCCGTGTCGCCCTGCGAACCGGTCTGGGGCTCGCGATCCTCGTCGGCATCGGGGTCGACCTCAGCCAGTTGCTGATCGACACCGTGTGGCGGTCCCACCGCCTCGCCGTCCACGGCCTCTTCGCCGCTGCCTTCGCCATCGGGATGGCGGTGTTCCTCGGACGCGTGGCGGCCCGCACCGCCGGCGTGCTGCCGGACGGTCCGCCGACGGGGACGACCGGGCGGGTGGTGGCCGCGGCCACGGCTCTCGGGGTGCTCCTCGGGGCACTGGTGGCGATCCCGCTGGACTGGGTCGTGGTCGTCGGCATGGGTCCGCGCATGCTGCTGCCGCTGTACCTGGTCCTGGTGACCGGCAGTGCCGCGGGCGGCGCCGCCCTCGGGGCGCTGGTGGGCCGTGCCAGCACGCGGCCGGCGGTGCCTGCGACAGCCGCGGCGGAGGTCACCGCGTAGGGTGCGGGCATTGCCGCTTTTCGCCTCAAGAAGGATCACCCGTGGGTCGCCACGTGCTCGTCTGGGACGCGCCCAACATCGACATGTCGATCGCCAACATCATCGACGGCAAGCCGACGGTCGACACGCGGCCGGACCTCGCGCTCCTCGGCGAGTGGCTGGTCGACGAGTCGCTGCCCGGTGACGCCGTCGAGGGTTGTGTCTTCGTCAACGTCGCGCCGCACGTCGCGGGCCCGATGCGTGGCTGGGTGCTGTGGCTGCTCGAGGAGGGCTACCGCGTCTTCGCCAAGCCGAAGC
>CAYMGL010000282.1:0-3515 GCA_964389945.1 uncultured Actinomycetota bacterium | reverse complement strand
GGTGGTGGGCGGTGAGGGGCTCGAACCCCCGACCTCCTCGGTGTAAACGAGGCGCTCTGGCCAGCTGAGCTAACCGCCCTGGCCCGGGCAGCGTACGAGGGGCCGACCATCGGTCGGGTCGCACCGAACACCCTGTGGCACGTTCGTGCCCGCACCCTGCGCAGAGGCCCTCCCACCATGTCCCTCTCCCCCGCCCGCATCGTCGACACCGCCCTCGAGGCCACGATCGTCGGTTCGTTCACGAAGATCGGCCCGGCCGTCCGCAGCCGGCTCGACGACTGGCGGCCGCTCGCCGACTTCGACCTCACCGGCCGCACCGTGCTGGTGACCGGCGGCAACGGCGGGCTCGGTACCGCCACGGTCGAGCTGCTGGTCGAGGCCGGCGCGACCGTCCACATCACCGTGCGCGACGAGGAGAAGGGCGTCCGGACCGTCGAGGAGGTGCGGCGAGCGACCGGCAGTGACGACGTCCACTGGTGGATCCTCGACCTGATGGACCTCGACGCGGTCCGCGCGTTCGCGGCCGAGTTCCGCGAGGAGGTGCCGGTCCTGGACGGCCTGGTCCACAACGCCGGCGCGATGTTCGAGGACCGTGCCGAGGTCGAGGGTGTCGAGCGCACGGTGCTCCTGCACGTCGTCGCGCCGTTCCTGCTCACGCACGAGCTGCTCCCGGCGCTGCGAGCGTCGGACCACCCGGGCCGCGTCGTCTGGGTGAGCTCGGGGGGGATGTACTCCGAGCCGCTGCGCGTCGAGCGGCTCCAGTCGCCGGACGACTTCGAGCCCGCGAAGTCCTACGCACGTGCCAAGCGCGCACAGGTCGTGCTGACCGACCAGCTCGCCGCGCGCCTCGGGGACGACGTCGTCGTCAGCGCAATGCACCCCGGCTGGGCCGCGACACCGGGTGTCGAGCGCTCGCTGCCCACGTTCAACCGGATCATGGGACCCCTGTTCCGGGACCCTCGCGGTGGTGCCGACACGGCCGCGTGGCTGGTCGCCGCCGACGCGCCGGTCGCGCGGCCGGGCGAGTTCTGGCTGGACCGCCGCACCCGCCGCACCGCGTACGTGCCGGGGACCGAGACCCGTCCCGAGCAGGCGATGGCGCTCTGGGCCGAGATCACCACGCTGGCCGGGCTGGACGCGGACGCCTTCACCGCCTGATTGCTGCCCCGTCCGGACGGACGGGCGGTGGCTCCGAACACCGTGTGCCCCGCACCTGAGGACACGTCCGTGGCAGTCCACCTGCTCATCGGCGCCGCCGGCGGCATCGGCAGCGCCCTCGCCCGCACCCTGACCGACCGTGGTGACACGGTCGTGCTCGCCGGCCGCACGGCGTCGGACCTCGAGGTCCTCGGCAAGGAGCTCGACCAGCCCTGGCGGGAGCTGGACGCACGCGACTTCGCCGCGGTCGACGCTGCGGTGGAGGACGTCGTGGAGGACCACGGTCGCATCGACGGCGCGATCAACTGCGCCGGGTCGGTCGTGCTCAAGCCCGCCCACCTCACGACGGTCGACGACTACGACGCGGTCGTCGCGACCAACCTCACGACGGCCTTCGCGACCGTGCGGGCCGCGGCGCCGAGGATGCGCACCGACGGCGGCGCCATCGTGCTCGTGTCGACGGCCGCCGTCTCGACCGGCCTGGCGAACCACGAGGCCGTCGCGGCCGCGAAGGGCGGCGTCGAGGGTCTGGTCCGCTCCGCGGCGGCGACCTACGGGGCTCGGGGCGTGCGCGTCAACGGCGTCGCGCCGGGGCTCGTCGTGACACCGCAGACGCAGAAGCTCGTCGACAACGAACGACAGGCCGACGCGAGCCGCTCCATGCACGTGCTCGACCGCTTCGGGCAGCCCGAGGACGTCGCCCGGGCGATCGCCTGGCTGGTCGACCCGGCGAACGACTGGGTGACCGGCCAGGTGCTCGGCGTCGACGGCGGCCTCGGCCGGGTCCGGACCCGCGCCCGTGGCTGAGCAGGTGACCGCGGCCGGGGTCGAGGTCGCGCTGGACGGGACCGCGCTCGACCGGGGCGACGACTGAGCGGTTATCGTGGCCGCGTCGTCCCAGCGAGGCGGAGGTCCATGTTCCTGCTCACGCCCGGTGGCCGGCACGACGAGTGGGAGCCGACCACGGCCGAGCTCGTGGCCCTGGACGTGGACGGGACCCTGATCGGGCTGGACGGGCAGGTGAGCGCGGCGGTCGTGGCCGCGATCGCGCGCGCACGCGGGGCCGGCATGCACCTGGGGCTGGCGACGGGTCGGATGGCCGACGGCGTCGCCGACGTGCTGGACCGCACCGGGCTTCCCGGGCCGCACATCTTCTTCAACGGTGCGCAGGTGCGTCGCGACGACGAGGTGCTCGCGTCGTGGCCCCTTCCGGCGGACGTCCTGTCCACGCTCCTCGATGCCTGTGACGACGCCGAGGTCTACCTGGAGGTCTACGTCGACGGTGGCTTCCTGGTCAACCGGATGGACGACCGCGCACGGCCGCACTGGGACCTGCTGGGCCAGGAGCCGGCCGGCGTCCTCACGGACGTCGCCGACCTGGCCGACGAGGTCCCCAAGGTGACGGCGGTCGCGTTCGACCGCCGGGGCGTCGAGCGGGTCGTGGCGATGATGGAGGACCTCGGCGTGCGGGCCGGCCCGGCCAACTCCCCTGCCACGCCGGGGCTGCACTACGTCAACGGCAACAGTCCGGAGGCGGACAAGGGCCGCGCCCTGCTGGCGGCCGCCGAGGCACTCGGCATCGCGCCCGGTGCCACGGTCGCCATCGGTGACGAGCGCAACGACCTCGCGATGCTCGAGGTCGCCGGTACGGCCATCGCGATGGGCAACGCGACGCGGCAGGTCCGTGACATGGCCCACCTGGTCGCACCGGACGTCGAGCAGCACGGTGCCGCGGCCGCCCTCGACGCCGCCGCAGCGCACTGGCGCGGGGTCTCCGGGGCGGGTTGATGGACGCGAGCGACCTCCCCGACCACATCGCGCGTCCCCACCCCGACCGGCTGGCGCCGGACCATCCGCAGTACGACGAGGTGATCGCGGCGCACACCGCGGCCGTGGTCGCTGACGTGGACGGCTACATCGACCCGGTCAGCGGCTACTGGGTGTTCACGGCCCGCTACCTCGACGAGCGTGGCCACTGCTGCGACATGGGGTGCCGGCACTGCCCCTGGGAGGAACGCCCGCAGGCGTAACCCACGGTTGGCACACCCTGTCGGAGCCCACCGGGGGCCCGTAGGCTCCGCGGCCCATGCAGTGACCACCGGAGGCCACAGTGGCGGAGTTCCTCGACAGTCTGCTCAACTTCCTCGGCATCGCCGTCGTCGTGGGGCTCGTCCTCGTCGTGCTGTGGCTGGTGTACCGCCGGCGCTACCGGCGGATCGGTCCCGACGAGGCGCTGATCGTCTACGGCTCGCGGGCCCGCAAGGACCGTGACGGGTTCCGCGTCATCGTCGGTGGCGGCACCTTCGTCAAGCCGTTCATCGAGGAGGCCGAGAAGTTCCCCCTCCACGCGATGCAGC
>CAYMGL010000281.1:0-3516 GCA_964389945.1 uncultured Actinomycetota bacterium | reverse complement strand
AGGCCAACCGCCTCAAGATCCCGGTCGTGTCGATCCTCGACACCAACTGCGACCCGGACATGGTCCAGTACCCGATCCCGGGCAACGACGACGCGATCCGCTCGGCCGCGCTGCTGACCCGCATCATCGCTGACGCCGTCGCCGACGGCCTCATGCTCCGTGCGTCGCGCAGCCCGGACGAGGACCTCCAGATCGCCGCCATGCAGGCAGCGTCCGCGGAGGGCAGCGGGCTGGACGCCTCCGAGCCGAAGGCCGCCTGGGAGCTCGAGCTCGAGCGCCAGCAGGCTGCCGAGCAGGCCTCCGCCGCCACCGGCGAGGAGGTCGGCGCGGTCGAGGAGTCGTCCGACGACGCCGACGACGCACCGGCCGCCGAGGCCGCCGACGCCACCGAGGACGCGAGCTCCGAGGAGGAGTGAGCTCCTGCTGACCAACCGGGGGCTCCGCCCCCGGACCCCCGCTGGGGGGCCTTGCCGCCCCAGACCCCCGCGATGTGACGGGTTCACGCGGGGAGGCAAGACGTACGCACCAACCAGAGGATCAACGACGTGGCTGACATCACTGCCGCAGACGTCAAGAAGCTCCGCGAGCTGACCGACGCACCCATGATGGCCTGCAAGAAGGCCCTCGTCGACGCCGACGGGGACCTCGAGAAGGCCGCCGACCTGGTGCGCGAGCGCACCGGGGCCAAGATGGACGCGCGTGCGCAGGAGCGCACCGCCGACGAGGGCGCGATCTTCGGCCACACGGCCGATGGTGTCGGCGCGCTCGTGCAGGTCTCGTGCGAGACCGACTTCGTCGCCAAGGGCGACCGGTTCCAGCAGCTGGGCGCGCAGCTCGCCGAGCACGTGGCGGCGACCGACCCGGCCGACGTCGAGGCCCTGCTGTCGAGCGAGCTCGACGGCAAGAAGGTCGCCGACGTGGTCTCGGAGGTCCAGGCCGTCACGGGCGAGAAGCTCGAGATCGCGGCCATGGTCCGCTACGAGGGCACCGTCCACTCGTACCTGCACACCCCGACCCCCGGCGCACCCGCCAAGGTCGGCGTGCTGCTCAACCTCGACGTCGACGGCGACGCCGACGAGGTGGACGCGCTCGCGCGCGGCCTCACCATGCACATCGCGGCGATGAAGCCGGTCGTCGTCTCCGAGGACCAGGTGGACGAGGCCATGGTCGCCAAGGAGCAGGAGTTCGCGCGCAAGGAGGCCCTCGAGGAGGGCAAGCCCGAGCACATCGTGGACAAGATCGTCGAGGGCAAGGTCAAGAAGGTCTACAGCGAGATCGTGCTGCTGAACCAGCCGTACGTCCTCAACGACAAGCAGACCGTGCGCGAGGCCGTCGAGGCGGTCGACGGCGTCACCGTCGCCGGCTTCCGTCGGCTCCAGGTCGGCTGACCGCGACCCGAACCAGCAGGGACGACCCCCGGCCGCGTGCCGGGGGTCGTCTCGTCGTGGTTCACCGCCGTCGCGGTGGCACCGGCAGGGTCCGGCAGCCGTGGCCGGCGCTGCGACGGCGCCGCGGCGTGATGTCGGTCGACAACCCGCGCAGCTCCCGGGTCGTCGCTCGCAGGGTGAGATGGGCCTGGAGGAAGGACGCGACGTCCTCGAGCACGGTCACGTCCGCGTCGGTCCAGGCCCGGGGCACGGGCGCGACGGCGCAGACGGCACCCAGGGTGACCCCGTCACCGTCGCGGAGCGGGACACCGGCGTAGGCGCCCACCACGAGACCCTCGATCGGGTCGAGTGCGCTGATGCCGCGGTGCTGCGCCGTGTCCGACGCGACGACCGGACCGTCCTCGAGCACCACGAGGCGGCAGCACGACGACGAGATGGGCGAGCCACGCCGCTCGGCGAGGTCACCGTCGAGGCCGAACTGACCGGCGAAGTGCTGGCGCGCGGCGCCGACGACCGACACCAGTGCCACGGGAGCACCCGTGGCGCGTGCCACCGTCCGTGCTGCCCGGTCGAACGCGGGGTCGGCCTGCCCGAGCATGAGCCGTGACCCGCGCACGGCGGCCAGGCGCCGGGGGTCGTCGCCGTGCATCGTCACCCTTGCATCGTCTCGTGCTCGTGAGCCTCCACGGTGCAGCATCCAGGGGCCTCGTTGCACGGTCCGATCGGCCGGGGTGGGGGCCCTGCACGGGGCCGCGAGGGCGCAGGACGGTCGAGCGTGGCCGCTAGGCTCCACGTCGGCCACCGAAGGGACCTCCCATGAGCGATCGCACCCCGCTACGACGGGTCCTGCTGAAGCTCAGTGGCGAGGCGTTCGCCGACGCCGACGTCCAGGGCGGCATCGATCCGCGGATCGTGCGACGGGTCGCCGAGGAGGTCGTCGCGCTCGTCCAGGCGGAGGGCACCGAGGTGGCCATCGTCGTGGGCGGGGGCAACATCTTCCGTGGCACCTCGCCGGGCGCCGCGGGCATGGATCGCAGCTCCGCTGACCACATGGGCATGCTGGCCACGGTCATCAACGCGCTCGCCCTGCAGGACGCCATCGAGAAGGCCGGCGTGCAGACCCGGGTCCAGACCGCGATCTCGATGCAGGAGGTCGCCGAGCCGTACATCCGACGTCGGGCGCTGCGCCACCTCGAGAAGGGGCGCGTGGTGATCTTCGCCGCTGGTCTCGGTGCGCCGTACTTCACCACCGACACCACGGCCGCGCAGCGGGCGCTGGAGATCGGTGCCGATGCGATCCTCAAGGGGACCAAGGTGGACGGCGTCTACGACAGCGACCCCGTCACCAACCCCGACGCCACCCGGTACGAGGCCATCGACTTCCTCGCCGTGCTGAACCAGGGCCTGAAGGTCATGGACGCGACGGCGATCTCGCTGTGCATGGACAACAAGCTGCCGATCGTCGTCTTCGACATGCTGACCGAGGGCAACATCGCCCGCGTGGTCCGTGGCGAGGACGTGGGCACGATCGTCCACGCAGCCTGACCACCCGACACGGGCCGACCTGCCCGAGGAGCACGAGCATGGACACCCCCCAGGAGATCCTGGCCGATGCGAAGAAGCGCATGGAGGGCGCCGTCGACAAGCTCGGCGGCGACTTCGCCACGATCCGCACCGGCAGGGCGAACCCGCAGGTGCTCCAGCGCGTGATGGTCGACTACTACGGGACGAAGACCCCCCTGCTGCAGCTGGCCAACTGCGCCGTGCCCGAGCCGCGGATGCTGCTGGTCAACCCGTACGACAAGTCGGCGCTCAACGACATCGAGGCGGCGATCCGCAACGCGGACCTCGGCCTCAACCCGGCCAACGACGGCGACGTCATCCGCTGCGTCTTCCCCGAGCTCACCAAGGAGCGCCGGCAGGACTACATCAAGCTCGCGGGTCAGTACGCGGAGGAGGCACGGATCTCGATCCGCAACGTCCGGCGCAGCGCCCGTGACGAGCTCGACCGGCTCGAGTCCGACGGTGCGATCAGCGAGGACGAGCGCGAGCGCTACGAGAAGCAGGTCGACGAGCTCACCAGCAGCGAGGTCGCCAAGGTCGACCAGCAGCTGAAGGGCAAGGAGAC
>CAYMGL010000280.1:0-3521 GCA_964389945.1 uncultured Actinomycetota bacterium | reverse complement strand
CGAACATCATCCCCTGGTCACCGGCGCCGAGTGCGCCGTACGGGTCGTCGTCGCCACCGTCGCGGGTCTCCAGGGCGTGGTCCACACCCTGCGCGATGTCGGGCGACTGCTCGTCGATGGTGACCATGACGCCGCACGCGTCACCGTCGAAGCCCATCGCGCCGTCGTCGTAGCCGATCTTCTTGATGCGGTCGCGGATGATGGCGGCCATGTCGACGTAGGCCTCGGTGCGGACCTCACCGGCCACGACGACGAGCCCGGTCGTCACGAGCGTCTCGACGGCGACACGGACGTCGGCCGCGTTGTCGGCGTCGGCCGTGAGGATCGCGTCGAGGATCGAGTCGGAGACCTGGTCGGCGACCTTGTCGGGGTGGCCTTCGGTGACGGACTCGGACGTGAACAGGGTGCGTCGGGACACGGTTTGCTCCGGGAATGGCAGACGTACTGGCGGGAGGGCGCCGGACGTCGGACTCGACACGGACGCGGGCGGCGCTCGATCAGGGCCGCAGCGACAAGGCAGCCTAGTCGAGAGGACGTCCGGAGCCGCCGAGGTGGTGGTTCGGGCAGGCCCCGTGGCCGTCCACCGCACGCACGCGGTCGCCGCGCCACCTGGGCTGCCTCAGTCGAGCAGCCCGGCGATCCGGTCGAGGATGTGGTGGGCCACCTGCTCCTTGTGCGCGAGCGGGATCGCCTCACGCGTGCCGTCGGCACCGAGCAGGACGACGTCGTTCGTCGGGCTGCCGAAGCCGGCATCCGGACGCGAGACGTCGTTGACGACCAGCAGGTCCGCGCCCTTGCGCTCGAGCTTCTCCTTGCCGTACTGCTCGACGTCGTGCGTCTCGGCGGCGAACCCGACCAGCACCTTGGGCCCCTTGCCGAACTCGCGCCGTCGCTCGCCGATCTCCGCGAGGATGTCCGGGTTGCGGACCAGCTCGATGGTCGGGATCCCCTCGCCCTTCTTGATCTTGCGCTGGGAGGCCTCCGCGGGACGGAAGTCGGCGACCGCGGCGGCCTTGACGACGACGTCGACGTCGACGCGGCTCATGACCTCGTCGCGCATCTGCAGCGCGGTCTCCACGTCGACGCGCTCGACGCCCGGCGGTGTCTGCAGCCCCGTGTGCCCCGCGACCAGCGTCACGGTTGCGCCGCGCCGCACCGCCGCCTCGGCGATCGCGAAGCCCATGCGGCCCGTGGAGCGGTTGCCGACGAACCGGATGGGGTCGAGCGACTCGCGGGTCCCCGCGGCACTGATCGTGAACCGTCGACCGACGAGGTCCTGGGCGACGGGCGCGACGGCCTCCCCGAGCGCGCGCAGCATCATCTCGGGCTCGACGAGTCGCCCGGCGCCGACGTCACCGCCCATCAGCTGGCCGGACTCCGGTCCGACGACGCGGACACCGTCCGCCCACAGCTGGTTGGCGTTGCGCCGCGTCGCGGGGTGGGCCCACATCTCACCGTGCATGGCCGGTGCGACGAGCACCGGGCACTCGGCGGCGAGCACCGATGTGGTGAGCAGGTCGTCGGCGAGCCCGGCGACCAGCTTGGCCATCGTGTGCGCGGTCGTGGGGTAGATCCCGATCACGTCGGCGCTGCGGGCGAGCGCGACGTGGGTCTCGGTGTCGACGCCCTCCCAGACCTCGGAGCGGACCGGGTTCCCGGTGATCCCCTCGAACGTCGGGGCACCCACCATCTTCAGCGCGCCGCGGGTCGGGACGACGTGGACGTCGGCCCCGGAACGCACGCAGAGCCGTGCCAGGAGCACGGCCTTGTACGCAGCGATGCCACCGGTGACGCCCAGCAGCACCCGCTGCCCGTCCAGCCGCGGTTCGGGGAGCTCGTCGGCTGCCCCGTCCGCGTCCAGACCCGGCGTGTTCAGGCCTCGAACTCCCCGGGCAGGTAGCCGTACTCCTCCTCCATCTCCGCGGCGAGCGCGTCGAGGGACTCCTGGTCGGTGACCTCGATCTTCTCCTCGGAGATCTCCTCCAGCGCGATCGTCAGCGGCTTGTTGGACTCCGTGGAGACCAGCGGCGGGACGAACTGCTGCAGGCCCTCACCCAGCTGGGTGTAGTAGGCGTTGATCTCGCGGGCGCGCTTGGCGGCGAGGTGGACGAGGTGGAACTTCGTGTCCACCTTCTCCATCAGGTCGTCGATGTGGGCCATGGGCCGGTGCCTGTCGTGCTCGTGGGCAGGAGGACCCGCCACGGTATCGCATCACGGCCCGACATCGGGCTCCACGCCCGCTGCGCGCATGGCAGCCGCCACCTCGCGGGCCAGACCGTCGGGGCTGCGGTCGGTCGAGTCGAGCACCAGGTCGTAGATCGACAGGTCCCCGAGGTCCGCCCCGTGGTAGTCGAGGAACCGGGCCTGCTCACTGGCCTCACGGGTCAAGGTCGCCCGCCGCTGCGCCTCGCGGTCGCCCCCGTCACGCTCCGCGATGCGACGCATCCGCTCGTCCTCGTCACACACGACCCACACGGTGAACGCATCGACGTCGTTGTGCTCGGCGAGCCAGCCGGCCATGCGCCCCTCGAGCAGGATCCCGCCCTGCCGCAGCAGCTCGAGCTGGCGGTCGTCCAGGCTCCGGTCCACCGCCGGGTCCTCCTGGCACAGGGCCCCGAACTCGGCGAGCGAGAGGCCACGGCGGGCGGCCTCCTGCCGGAACAGCTGCCCGGCGTACGTGTACGGCAGGTCGAACGCGGCACTCAGCAACCGGCACAGCGTGGAGGTGCCGGTGCCCGCGAGGCCGCCGACGGTCACGGTGAGGTCGGTCACGAACCGTCCCCGAAGCGGTCGAGCAGCGCCGCTCGCTGCCGGCGTCCCAGCCCCTGCACGCGACGGGTCGGCGAGATCTTCAGCTCGTCCATCAGCCTGGCCGCCGTGACCTTGCCGACGTTGGGCAGCGCCTCGAGCACCTCGACGACACGCATCTTGGCCAGCGCCGGCGCGTCGCTCGCACGACTGAGCACCTCGTGCAGCTCGACCTCGCCCGACTTCAGCATGTGCTTCAGCTGCGCGCGCACCTGCCGTGCCCGCTTGGCCTTCTCCAGCGCCTCCCGGCGCGCGTCGGCGTCGAGCTCTGGCACGGACATCGGTGGTCCACTGGTCGGCGGCAGGCGGAGCGTCAACCCTACTCACCGGACGCGACCCTCGGTCCCGCCGGGTGGCGTGTCCTCGGCATTAGCCTCCGACCCCGACCGAGGAGCGTGCCGTGGAGGCAGACCTGTTCGACGCGAGCGCCTGGGCGCCCGTGCCCGGCTTCGAGACACTCACCGACGTGACCTACCACCGGGCGACCGATCGTGCCGGCGTGGCCCGCAACGGCGTCGTCCGCGTCGCGTTCGACCGGCCGGAGGAGCGCAACGCGTTCCGACCGCACACCGTCGACGAGCTCTACCGCGTCCTCGACCACGCGCGCCAGACGTCGGACGTCGGCGCGGTGCTGCTGACCGGCAACGGCCCCAGCCCGCGCGACGGGGTCCACGCCTTCTGCTCCGGCGGCGACCAGCGCATCCGCGGCAGGG
>CAYMGL010000279.1:0-3522 GCA_964389945.1 uncultured Actinomycetota bacterium | reverse complement strand
CCAGCAGGTCGTCGAGGTCCATGCCGAGGCGCAGCAGGTCCTCGGCGGCCTCGAGGATCACCGGTGCGGGCGCGAGGAAGGCGTCCTCGCGCGGCTCGAGCAGCCCCGAGTCCACGGCCTTGCGGATCGCGCCGGGCAGGTCGTCGAGGAACGCGAAGCGCTCGAGCAGTTCGGTGGCCGGCATCTCGCGGGCCTGGTGCTCGGGGTCACCCCACGGGGCCACGAGCAGCTGCTCCAGGTCGAGGAGTCCCTGCAGGTCGGCGCCCTGGGCCCACGCGTCGAGGGTGGCCTTGACCGCCGCCAGCGAGAAGCCCCGCGCCTGGAGGTCGTCGATCAGCTCGAGCCGTGCGCGGTGCTCGGGGGAGTACCACCCGGTGCGGCCCTCCAGCCGCGGCGGTGGCAGCAGGCCACGCGCCTGGTAGTCGCGGATCGTCCGGGACGTCACGCCGGCGGCGACGGCGAGCTCGTCGATCCGCATCTCGCGGTCGGTGTCGCCGGCCATCAGTTGGTCCTCGCGCGGGCCGCCCGGGCGCGGGCCCGGACCTCGTCGGCGTCGTCGCTGTCCGGGTGGTCGGCGAGGTAGCGGTCGTAGGCCTGGGCCGCTCGCACCCAGCGCCCCGAGCGCTCCAGCAGCGAGGCCAGCTGCAGGTGGTCGCGGGGCTCCTCGTCGGGCAGGGCCAGCTTGGCGACGACGGTCCACACCGCGGCGCCGGCGTGCACCTCCCGGGTCAGGTCGACGGTGAGGTTGTTGAGGATGCGCCGCGCGAGCTCGACCGACGTGGCGGGGCGGACCATGTTGCGCGCGAAGCTGGCCCGGCCGCCCGTGGCCCGCTCGACGAGGTCGCTGGCGGCCGCCTCGTCCAGCACGCGACCGCCGTGGAACGGGTCGAACAGGATGTGGCGCCCCTCGACCGGTGCGGCCGCGACGACGTGTCCCGGGAGGTTGACGACGAAGGCCGGGACGCCGAGGCGGCGGGCGACCGAGGCGTAGAGCGCCGACAGCGTGACCGGGAGCCCGGCGTGCTCGTCGAGGACCACGTGGAGGTAGGCGTCGGTGTACGTCCGGGTGTGCCCGTCGTCGTGGCGGTAGCCGAGCCGACCGCCCAGCACGGCCTCCAGGCGTCGCACGACCTCGTGCGCGTCGGCCGGCGGGTCCGCGGGCTCGCCCGAGGCGTCGGTGGTGCGCACGAGGTCGGCGAGCGCGTCGATCCGCAGCAGTGCGGTCGTGACGTCGAGGTCCCGCTCGTGGAAGGCGACCACCTGCAGCGCGACCGAGGCCGGGTCGGCGCCGGGATTGCGCACGGCCCGGCGCAGTCGTGTGCGTGCGTCCACGGTCCTCCTCCTGCGGACGACGGTACGGCCTACGGTCCGCCAGACCGACGAGGGGAGGCGGACGTGGTGCGGCAGGACCAGCCCGTCGAGCGCAACGGCATGACGCCCGCGGAGTTCCGTGCGGCGGCCCACGAGCTGGTCGACTGGGTCGCCGACCACCTGGAGGGCGTCCGGGAGCGGCCGGTGACGCCCGCGGTCGAGCCGGGTGCCCTGCGTGCGACCCTCCCACCGTCGCCGCCCGCCGACGGCGAGCCGTTCGGTGCCCTGCTGGCGGACCTCGACCTGCTGCGACCGGGGCTCGTCGAGTGGCAGCACCCACGCTGGTTCGCCTACTTCCCGACCGGGGCGTCCTACCCGTCGGTGCTGGCGGAGTTCGCGTCGGCGGCGCTCGGACAGCAGGGGATGCTGTGGGCGACGTCGCCGGCGACGACCGAGCTCGAGGTCCACGTCCTCGACTGGTTCGTCGACCTGCTCGGACTGCCCGACGCCTGGCGGTCGTCCGGCCCCGGCGGGGGCGTGCTCCAGCACAGCGCGTCGGACGCGACGCTGACCGCGCTCGTCGCGGCGCGGCACCGGGCCGCACCCGACGACGCCGGCCGGGCCGTCGTCTACGCCTCGTCGCAGGCCCACTCGTCGATCGAGAAGGGCGCACGCGTCGCCGGGTACGGCCACGTCCGCAGCCTTCCTGTCGACGACCTGCTCGCGCTGCGTCCGGCGGCCCTGCGCGCTGCGATCGAGGAGGACCGCGCAGCCGGCCTCGTGCCGGCGTGCGTCGTCGCGTGCGTGGGCACGACCGGCACCACGGCGGTCGATCCGGTCCGCGCCATCGGGGAGGTGGCGATGGACGAGGGCCTGTGGTGCCACGTCGACGCCGCCTACGCCGGGGCGGCCATGCTGCTGCCCGAGCTGCGCCACCACCAGGACGGCCTCGAACTGGTCGACAGCTACGTGTGGAACCCGCACAAGTGGCTGGGGACGAACTTCGACTGCTCGGTGTTCCACGTCGCCGACCGCGAGCCGCTGCTCGACGCCATGTCGATCCTGCCGCCCTACCTGCGCGACGAGGCCAGCACCGAGACCGCGGCGCCCGACCTGCGTGACTGGCACGTGCCGCTGGGCCGGCGCACCCGCGCGCTGAAGCTGTGGTGGGTGCTGCGCGCCTACGGCAGCGAGGGCCTGCGCCGGATCCTGCGTGACCACCTCGCCTGGGCGGCGTGGCTGACCGAGCAGGTCGAGGCCCACCCGGAGCTCGAGCTCGTCGCACCGACGACGTTCGGGCTGGTGAGCCTGGCCCACGTCGACGGCAACGAGGCCACGACCGGCATCACGCGGGCGCTCAACGACAGTCACGAGGTGGCCGTGACGGGGTCGGTCCTGCACGGCCCGCACCTGCCGGACGACGGTCGCGCCTACCTCCGCCTGTCGATCGGCTCGATGCTCACCGAGTTCGCCGACGTCGAGGACCTGTGGCACCGGGTCCTGCGCGCGATCGACTGACGGCGACACCGGACGGCGAACGTGACAGTGCTGGTGTAACGTCCCCACTGTCACGGTCCGACCGAGCAGGGAGCCATCCGTTGGAGCGCACGATCTTCACCGAGGAGCACCACGCCTTCCGCGCCATGGTGCGCGACTTCGTCGCCAGCGAGATCACGCCGTACCACGACTCGTGGGAGGAGGACGGGATCGTCCCGCGCGAGCTGTGGAAGCAGGCAGGTGCCCAGGGCCTGCTGTGCACGGACGTGCCCGAGGAGTACGGCGGCGGTGGCGTCCCCGACTTCCGTTACAACCAGATCATCGACGAGGAGATCGCCCTGGCCGGCGCCAGCGGTGTCGGGTTCGGCCTGCACAACGACGTCGTCGTCCCGTACCTGCTCAAGTACGCCTCCGACGAGCAGAAGCAGCGCTTCCTGCCGCCGATGGTCACCGGTGAGATCGTGACGGCGATCGCGATGTCCGAGCCGGCCACCGGGTCCGACCTCCAGAACGTCAGGACGACCGCGATCAAGCAGGAGGACGGCAGCTACCTCCTCAACGGTGCGAAGACCTTCATCACCAACGGCATCCACGCCGACCTCGTGATCGTCGTCGCCAAGACCGACCCGGACGCCGGCGCGCGCGGGACGTCGCTGCTGTTCGTCGAGCGCGGCATGGAGGGCTTCGAGCGTGGCCGCAAGCTGAAGAAGATGG
>CAYMGL010000278.1:0-3544 GCA_964389945.1 uncultured Actinomycetota bacterium | reverse complement strand
GCGTAGGCCCAGCGGCCGGCGAGGTCCCAGCGTCGGATGTCGCTGCCGCAGCGCCGGCAGGTGTCCTGCTTGTAGACGTAGCGGGACTCGGCACGTCGCATCCGGCCGCGCGGCCTCCCGATCTCGTCGGGGTCGGTCGTCACGATCCGGCCGGTGCGCACGCCCCACTGCAGCCACCCGCGCAGCTGCTCCCACATCGAGACGAACGTGTCGTGGTCGACGTCGGGGGACGGGACTTCGGGGTGCAGCCCGTGCGTGAACAGCACCTCGGCGCGGTAGACGTTGCCGACGCCGGCCAGCACCGACTGGTCGAGCAGCGCCCGACCGATGCCGACGCGCTTGCGCTGGAGGGCTGCCCACGCCTGTTCGACGTCCGCGTCGTCGCGCAGCGGGTCGGGGCCGAGGTCGGCGGTCACGTCGTCGACCTCGCCGGGCGTCAACAGCTCGCAGGTGATCGCGCCGACGAGGTCGATCGTCCGTCCGCCGGTCGAGACGCGCATGCGGCAGGTGTCGCGGGGCTCCGGTGGCGTGCCCTGGTGGGTGAAGAACTTCCCGAACAGGCCGAGGTGGACGTGGACGGTGCCGGCGTCGTAGTGGTGGAAGAGGTGCTTGCCCCAGGCACTCGCGCCTCGGAAGACCTGGCCGTCGACGACGTCGGGGGACGCGAACCGTCCCTGCGGCGACGACACGGCGACGGGCTGCCCCGCGAACCACTCGTCGTGACGACGGGCCAGTCGGTGGATGGTGTGTCCCTCGGGCACGCGTGCTCCTGCCTCGCCGGCCGGGACAGGTTCGCAGGTGCGGCCGGTCCGGTCGGGCGGGTCGTCAGTCGCCGCCGGCCCGCACGGCCCGTCGCGTGGGCTTCGCGGAGGTCTGGCAGCACCCGGGTCGCTCCCGTCCGGGCGTGGGGACACCGGTGTACCGCCCTAGCCTCGTCCGGGACGAGGAGTCGGTGTGGCTGGCGGCGTGCGTGACGTGCTCGATCGCATCGTGCTCGAGAGCACGCAACTGTCGCTGCGCGCAGCGACCCGCGCGCTGCGCGCGGCCGCCGACGTCGCGGGTCGCGCGGGCAGTGGCGACGACGAGCTGCCCGACCGCCCCGAGGGCGAGGTGCGGGAGCTCGAGCGCCCGGACGGCACGACCATCCGCGTGCACCTGGCCGGGGACCCCGACGGCGACGTCGCCGTGCTGACGCACGGGTACGGGCTCACGTCGTCCTCCTGGAACCCGGTCGCCTCGCGGCTGGTGGACGAGGGCATGCGGGTCGTCACGCTCGACTGGCGCGGCCACGGCAACATCGGCGACGACGACGGGGAGGTCACGACCGACGACCTGGTCGGCGACCTGCGCGCCGTCCTGGACGAGCTCGACCTGACCGATGCCCTGGTGGTCGCGCACTCGACCGGCGGCTACGTGACGATGGCGATGCTGGTCGAGCACCCCGAGGTCGCCGAGCGCCTGCGCGGCCTCGTGCTCGTGGCGACGCTGGCGGGCGAGCTGCTGGACGGCGCCCCGCAGGAGCGGTTGGAGCTGCTGCGCACCAGCTTCCCGGCCCGGCTCCTGCGCAACCGGAGCCTGCGGTTCCTGCTCGAGGGCTTCGCCGCGGGCATCGAGCTGTCCTCGGCTGTGTCCAAGGAGCTGCTCGAGGAGTTCGCGATGGCGGACCACGGCCTGCTGGCCACGCTGCTCCACGACCTCGCCGACCGCAGCTACTACGGGCGGTTGCACGCGATCGAGCTGCCGGCGGTCGTGGTCTGCGGGACCGAGGACCGCACGACCCCGCCGGCGCACGCACGGGCCATCGCCGACGAGCTGCCGGCTGGTCGGCTCGTGACCGTGGACGGGGCGAGCCACCTCCTCAACTGGCAGCGACCCGGGCGCATCGCCTCGCTCGTGACGGGGTTCGACGGGTCCGCCATGGAGGTGGAGGAGGTCGCCGACCAGCGCTCGGCGCTCGTGGTCCTCAACCCGGCGTCGGGCGACCACGACGCCGACGACACCCAGCACGCGGTTGCGTTGGCGCTGGGGGAGGCCGACGTCGAGGTCGAGGTGCGGCGCACCGAGGGCGAGGGTGATGCCCGCACGTGGGCGCGCGAGGCCGCGGCGGACGGTGCGGTCGACCTGGTCGTCGGTGTCGGTGGCGACGGCACCATCCGTGAGGTGCTGGCCGGTGTCGCTGCTGCGGGCGGTGGGGTGACGGTCGGGATCGTGCCGACTGGCACCGCGAACCTGCTGGCCCGTGCCCTCGGGATCCCGGTCGACGACCCGCAGGCCGCAGCCGAGGTCGCCGCTGGGTCCGGGGTCCGCGCGCTCGACCTGCTGCACCTGGTGGACCGTGACGAGCACGCGGCGCTGATGGTCGATGCGGGCTTCGACGCGCGTCTCGTCCGTGACGCGTCGCGCGAGCTGAAGAACGTGCTGGGGGCCTTCGCCTACGTCGCGTCCGGGTTGCGCCACACCATCGGGTTGCAGGACCGCGAGCTCGAGATCGAGCTCGACGGGGAGACCCGCACCGTGACGGGCCACTCGGTGCTGTGCCTCAACGTCGGGCGGATCGGGCAGACCGTGGTGGTCGACGAGGAGATCGAGCCGGACGACGGCCAGCTCCACGTCGGGGTCGTGCGCAGGTCCACGCCGTGGCAGGTCGTGCTGACCGCCGGTGGCATGGTCGCGTTCGGTCGGGATGCGCACCCGAACGTCGAGTGGCTGCGCGGCACCCGCCTGCGGCTGGACGGCGACGAGGGCCTGCAACTGCAGGTCGACGGCGACCCGGCCGGTGAGACCCCGGTGGAGGTCGAGCTGCTGCCGGCCGCGGTCGAGGTGTCGGTGCCTACTGGTAGTTGGTGAACCGCAGCGGGGCGTCGTGGTCCTTGCTGCGGACCATCGCCTGGATCTCCTGGAGGTCGTCGCGGGACTTGCCGGCCACGCGCACCTTGTCGCCCATGTTCGTCGGCGTGACCTTCAGCTTCGTCGCCTTGACGTCCTTGACGATCTGCTTGGCGAGGTCGGCCGGCATCGACGTCACGAGGCGGATGTCGAGGCGGCTCCGGCCGCCCCCGACCTGGCGCGGCTCGCCGACGTCGAGCGCCTTCAGCGAGACCTTGCGCTTGACGCACTTGTCCTTCAGCACGTCGAGGGCCGCGCGGACCCGGTCCTCGGTCGAGGACTCGATCGTGATGCCCTCGTCGCCCGCCCACGCGACCGTCGTGTCGGTGTCGCGGAAGTCGAACCGGGTGCCCACCTCGCGGGCAGCCTGGTTGATGGCGTTGTCGACCTCCTGGCGGTCGACGCCGGCCTCGATGTCGAAGCTGTTGTCCTTGGCCACGAAGTGCCTCGTGCTGTCGGTGCTGCGGGGCGGCCAGCCTACGCGGACGGCCGCGCACGTCGGCACGTCGGCACGCCGTCGCTTTTGGCGCACGTCGGAGGCGGCCCGTATCCTCCCCAGCCGCTCCGGCCTCGGCCGGATCGCACACGGTGGGTTGCCCGAGTGGCCAAAGGGACCCGGCTGTAAACCGGTTGCTTCATGCTACGGAGGTTCGAATCC
>CAYMGL010000277.1:0-3549 GCA_964389945.1 uncultured Actinomycetota bacterium | reverse complement strand
CGTCGGTCCGCACCCGAGCGACAGGCACGACGGTGGAGTTCCTCCCGGGCCACGACCCGCAGCACGACCTCACGACCGCGGACGTGTTCCTCGTCCCGCAGCGGTCCTCGGTCGCGTCGCGCGGCGACGTCGACCTCGCCACCGACGACGGCTCCGGCTGCACGCTGCCGGTGGTCGCGTCGAACATGACCGCGGTCTCCGGCAAGCGGATGGCCGAGACGCTCGCCCGGCGCGGCGCCCTCGCGGTGCTCCCCCAGGACGTGCCCGTGGACGTCGTCGCGGACGTCGTGGCGTGGGTCAAGGGGCGCGACACGCTCGCCGAGACCCCGATCACGGTCGTCCCGACCGACCCGGTCGGCGACGTGCTGTCGTTGCTGCCGAAGCGCGCCCACGGCGCCGCCGTCGTCGTCGACGAGGACGACCGCCCCCTCGGCGTGGTGACCGAGTCCGACCTGCGTCGGGTCGACCGCTTCACCCAGGTCCACGACGTCATGTCGGTCGACCTCACGGTGCTGCCGGTCGGCACGGCGCCGCGCGACGGGTTCGACACCCTGCTGGAGGCGCACCGGCGCCTCGCGCCGGTCGTGGACGACGACGGCCGCCTCGTGGGGCTGCTGACCCGGACGGGCGCGTTGCGCAGCGCGCTCTACCCACCGAACGTCGATGCCGACGGCCGCCTGCGCGTCGCAGCCGCCGTGGGCATCTCGCGGGCTGCACCGGACACCGCCGCCGGCCTCGTCGAGGCCGGGGTCGACCTGCTGGTCGTCGACACCGCCCACGGCCACCAGGAGTCGATGCTGTCGACGCTGCGCGCCGTCGCGGCGCTCGACCTCGGCGTGCCCGTCGTCGCCGGCAACGTCGTCACCGCCGCCGGCGTACGCGACCTCGTCGAGGCCGGGGCGGACATCGTCAAGGTCGGTGTCGGGCCCGGCGCCATGTGCACGACCCGGATGATGACCGGTGTCGGCCGACCGCAGTTGTCCGCCGTGATCGAGTGTGCCGGCGCGGCCCGCGACGTCGGCGCGCACGTCTGGGCGGACGGCGGCGTCAAGCACCCGCGCGACGTCGCACTGGTGCTCGCCGCCGGCGCCAGCAACGTGATGATCGGGTCCTGGCTCGCCGGGACCCTCGAGTCCCCGGGCGACCTCGAGCACGACGAGGCCGGACGACCGTTCAAGACCAGCTTCGGCATGGCGTCGGCCCGTGCCGTCCACGAGCGCACCTCCGGGGAGGACGCGTTCACGCGAGGCCGCAAGGCGCTGTTCGAGGAGGGCATCTCCAGCGGTCGGATGTACCTCGACCCCGAGAGCCCGGGTGTGGAGGACGTGCTGGACGCGATCAGCTCGGGCGTGCGCTCGGCCTGCACGTACAGCGGGGCGGCGACGCTGGCGGAGCTCCACGCCAACGCCGTGCTCGGCCTCCAGGGCAGCGCCGGCTACGACGAGGGACGCCCCCGCCCCACCGGCTGGTAACGCACCCCCCATCGCGTGAGTGGCTCGCCCGAGATGTCGGGCAAGCCACACACGCGGTCGTGCTGTCCACAGGTCGGGTCGGACGCGACCGGTCGGTGGTCCGTCGGGTGAGCAAGGTGGCGACCATGCAGCCGCCCGCTCTCTCCGCCCTCCAACGACGCCAGCACGGCTGCTACACGCGGCAGCAGGGCATCGAGCTCGGGTTACCGGGGAGCACCTCGGACGGCCGCCTGGCTCGCGGGCACCTGCGAGCACCCTGGCCCGGTGTCTACGTCGACGCGGGGAGCCCGAGGACCTGGGAGCAGCTCGCGATGGCGGCCGTGCTCCACGTCGGCGGCGACGCCCTCCTGAGCCGTACGAGTGCCGCCCGTCTGCACCGAGTCCTGCACGCGTCCGACATCGGGCCCGACCCCGTGCACGTGCTCGTCGCGGATCGCGTGTTCCCCCGGACCCGCGGGATCGTCGTGCACCGTTCGCGCCGCTTCCACCTCACGACGCCGAGCGAACGGGACAGCATTCCGGTGACCGACCTGGCCTGGACGCTGACCGACCTGGCCTCGTCCGTGCACCCTGCGGTCCTGCGCCGTGCCGTCGGCGCCGCGGTCCGCAGTGCCGGCGTGGAGCAGGCGACGGCGGCGCGTGCCTGCCTCGCCCTACGCGGACCGATCCCCGGCGCCCGCCGACTCCGCGCGCTGCTCGACGAGCTCTCGCCCCTCGAGGCGGCGTGCCGCGGCGAGTTCGAGTCACGCTTCCTGCGGCTGATGCGAGGGGCCGGGTTGGAGCCGACGGCGATGAACCACCCGGTCGTGGACGCCCGTGGCCAGCGACGCGAGATCGACGCGGTCTGGCTGCCCGAGCACCTCCCGGTGGAACTGCACTCGCGGCAGTGGCACGGCTCGGACCTCGACGTCCACGACGACCTGGAACGCGAGAACGACATCGTGCTCGCGGGGCCCTGGCGCACGTTCCTGCGCTTCAGCTGGCACGACGTGACCGAGCGCGGCGAGGCGGTGGTCGCCCGCGTCCGCGCCGCGCTCAGCGCAGCCCGCGCAGGTCCCACCCCGAACGCGTGAGTGGCTCGCCCCGTATGTCGGGCGAGCCACTCACGCGATGAAGGGGCGCGGCGTCAGGCGAAGATGTCCTCGATGCGCTCCTTGACGTCCGGCGTGATGGCGTCCATCACCGCCAGGGCGCCCATGTTCTCCTCGACCTGCTCCGGGCGGCTCGCGCCGGTGATGACGGTCGAGACGTTCGGGTTCTTGGCGCACCAGGCGATGGCCAGCTGCGCGGCCGTGCAGTCGAGCTCGTCGGCGATCTCGACGAAGTGGCGGACCTTGTCGTTCGCCTCCTCGTCGGTCAGCGAGTCCTTGAGCCACTCCATGACGCTCGCCCGCGACCCCTCGGGGATGCCGTCGACGTACTTGCCGGTGAGCAGGCCGGACGCGAGCGGCGACCACGTCGTCGAGCCGTAGCCGAGCTCGTCGAACACCCGCGCGTACTCCTGCTCGAAGCGCTCGCGGTGGACGAGGTTGTACTGCGGCTGCTCGGTGACCGGCGCGTGCCAGCCGTACCGCTGCGCGATCTCGTGGGCGCCACGGATCTCGTCGGCGGCCCACTCGCTGGTGCCCCAGTAGAAGGCCTTGTTGTGGTCGATGATGTCGCTGAAGGCCCGCACGGTCTCCTCCAGCGGCGTCTCGGGGTCGGGCCGGTGGGCGTAGACCACGTCGAGGTGGTCCAGCTTCCAGCGCTCCAACGAGAGGTCCACCGCCTCGATCAGGTACTTGCGGTTGAGCGTGTTGCGGGTGTTGGTCGCCACGGTCGGGTCGTCCGCGTCCGTGATGCCCCAGAAGAACTTGCTCGTGACGAGGTAGGTGCGACGGTCCCAGCCGAGCTTCTGCAGTGCGTCGCCCATGATCTCCTCGGACGAACCGCCGGCGTACACCTCGGCGTTGTCGAAGAAGTTGACGCCGTGGTCACGGGCGACCTGCATGCACTCGACCGCGAGGTCGACGTCGACCTGGTTCTTGAACGTCACCCAGGAGCCGAAGCTCAGGACGCTCACCTTGATCCCGGCCCG
>CAYMGL010000276.1:0-3570 GCA_964389945.1 uncultured Actinomycetota bacterium | reverse complement strand
AGACCGTGCTCGGCGACCTGCTCGACGACCACTTCGGGATCGCCGAGGAGAACCTCCAGTCCCGCATCCGCGGCACCGTGATGATGGCGCTGTCCAACGAGCACGGCGGGCTGGTGCTCACCACCGGCAACAAGTCCGAGTACGCGGTCGGGTACGCGACGCTCTACGGCGACATGAACGGAGCCTTCGGTCCGCTCAAGGACGTGCCGAAGACGCTCGTCTGGGAGCTCGCACGCTGGCGCAACCGCGATGGCGTCGTGATCCCGGAGTCCACGATCACCAAGCCGCCCAGCGCCGAGCTGCGCCCCGGTCAGCTCGACCAGGACTCGCTGCCGCCCTACGACGTGCTCGACGCGATCATCGCCGGCCTGATCGAGGAGGACCGCACCGTGCAGGACCTCGTCGCCGACGGCCACGACGAGGCGACGGTCCGCGACGTGCTGCGGATGATCGACCGCGCCGAGTTCAAGCGGCGGCAGGCGGCGCCGGGCCCCAAGATCACCGACCGGGCGTTCGGCCGCGAGCGTCGCGTCCCCATCACCAACGACTGGAACCCCTGATGCCCGCACTGACCCGTGACGGCGACGTCCACGTCCTGCACCTCGGCGCCGGGGAGCAACGGTTCTCGCCGGACTGGATGCTGGAGGTGCACGACCTGCTCGGGCTCGTCGCCGACGACCCCGCGCCGCTGGTGACCACGGCGACGGGCAAGATCTGGTCCAACGGGTTGGACCTCGAGTGGTTGCAGGCCAACCCGACGTCCTACCAGTCCTACATCTCCGACGCGCAGCACCTCATGGCAGCCGTGCTGGAGCTCCCGGTGCCGACCGTCGCGGTGCTGCAGGGCCACGCCTTCGCGGCGGGCGCGATGCTGGCGCTGTGCCACGACGTGCGGGTGATGCGGGCCGACCGCGGCTGGTGGTGCCTGCCCGAGATCGACCTCGACATGCCGTTCACCCCCGGGATGAGCGAGCTGATCACGTCCAAGCTCGTGCCGAGCGCGGCCAGCCTCGCCATGACGACCGGGCACCGGTTCGGCGGGGAGGCGGCACTGGCCGCCGGCATCGTCGACCACGCGGTCGGCGAGGACGACGTCCTGCCGACGGCGATGGGCATCGCGAATGGCCTCACCGGCAAGAACCCGGAGGTCCTGCGGCAGATCAAGGTCGGGTTGTGGGCGGACGCGCTGGCCGCACTGCGCGGCGAGGACTGAGGACCCCTCCCGTACACTGAGCGGCGTTGCATCCCCGACCGCTGGACCCCGAAACGGGCCGGCAGGCGAGGGCCCGCTCGGGTCCTCACGGAAAGGAGGCGACGATGTCCGTGCATGCGCGCACTCGTCCCGTCACGATCCACGACATCCAGGCGAAGAAGGCAGATGGCGAGAAGTTCGCCATGCTCACCGCCTACGACACCATCTCGGCGGCCATCGCCGAGGAGGCCGGCATCGAGCTGCTGCTCGTCGGCGACTCGCTCGGCATGGTGATGCTCGGCGAGGACTCGACCGTGCCGGTCACGGTCGACCAGATGGTCCACCACACGCGAGCCGTCGTGAAGGGCGTCTCGACGTCGTTCGTCGTGGGTGACCTGCCGTTCGGCAGCTACCAGGAGGGCCCGACCCAGGCCCTGCGGACCGCCACCCGGTTCCTCAAGGAAGCGGGCGCGAACGCGGTGAAGCTCGAGGGTGGCGGCCGCATGGTCGACGTCACCGCGCGGCTCGTCGAGGCCGGCATCCCGGTGATGGCCCACCTCGGCCTGACCCCGCAGAGCGTCAACGCGCTCGGTGGCTACAGGGTCCAGGGACGTAGCGAGGAGGCGGCGCAGCGCATCCTGCGTGACGCCAAGGAGCTCGAGCAGGCCGGTGCGTTCTCGTTGGTCCTCGAGGCCGTGCCGAACAGCATCGGGCGCGACGTGACGAGTGCCCTGTCGATCCCGACGATCGGCATCGGCGCGGGTCCCGACACCGACGGCCAGGTGCTGGTGTGGCACGACATGCTCGGCCTCACCGACGGGCCGAGCCCACGCTTCGTGAAGCGCTACGCCGAGCTGCGCGAGACGATGCGCGGCGCCATCAGCGACTTCGCCACCGAGGTCCGCGAGGGCGCGTACCCCGCCGAGGAGCACACCTACGGCTGACACGAGCGCCGACGCCCGCACTAGCGTGGCGCTCGATGTCGGACGTGCTCAGCCGCTGTGCGGACCTGCCGACCCGGGCGCTCGCGGCCGGGTCGGTCCTCATTGCCGAGGGTGCCCCACCCGGCGCCGTCCTCGTGCTGGTCGACGGGGTGGTCGACGTCCGGGTCGCGGGCAGGACGATCCTCACCATCGAGGAGCCCGGCACGTTCCTCGGCGAGCTGTCCGCACTGCTCGAGCAGCCCGCGTCGGCGACGGTCGTCGCGTCGACGCCCGTGACCGTGCACGTGCTGGAGAACCCGGCCGTGACCTTCCAGGAGCGTCCCGACCTGCTGCTGGACGTCGCACGACTGCTGTCACGACGTGTGTCGGCGCTGACCTCGTACCTGGTCGACCTCCGGGAGCAGTACGCGGACGCCGAGGGCCACCTCGGGATGATGGACACCGTCCTGACGGCGCTGATGGCGGGCAACCACCGACCCGCGGACACCGGCAGCGACCGCGAGGTCCCCGACTACTGAGCGCCGGTCGCGGCGCCGATCCCCTCGAGGACGCGCTCGTCCGGGCCCGCGTAGGAGCGCCACGAGGCCGTCCCCGCAGCGAGGTCGAGCTCGACGTGCGCCGGGACCGGCCCGGGCTGCTGTCCGGGGTTGAACACCCAGGTCGGGCCGACCCGGGTCACCCAGCCGCCGTCAGCCGTGAACGGCGCCTGGTGGATGTGCCCCGAGAGGACGGCCGTCGGCTCGTACCGGGCGACCCACGCCTCGACGGCCTCGTCACCGAAGTGCCGGGACCCCGTCCACGACAGCGGACCCGTCGGCGGTGAGTGGTACGCCCAGATCCACGGTCCGTCGCCCCGCTGCTCGGCAGCCTCCTCGAGCTGCGCCTCGAGCCGGGCGCGAGCGACCGGTCCGTCCCACCAGCCGAGCGACGTGAACGTCGTGCCGTCGGCGGCGACGTGCGTCCTGCCGTCGGCAACGATGCGCTCCCCCACACGCCCCATCCACCGCGACGTCTTCTCGCCCGCCTCGTCGCGCGTGTCGAGGTCGTGGTTCCCCGAGCAGGTCACGAGCAACGTCTCGGCCGCGAGTCGCTCCAGCACGGCGCCGACGGCCAACGACTGTGTCGAGACGTCCACCGCGCTGGCGACGTCGCAGAGGTCGCCGGCCAGCACGATCGCGTCCACCTCCGGCGCGACGGCGAGCAGCCAGTCGTACTGCGGCAGGCGGTAGTGCAGGTCCGCAGCGAGCAGTACGAGCACGACGACCTCCTGGTGCCGCCGACCCTAGACCGCCGTGCCAGCCCGTGGCCGTCCGATGAGGGCCGATCCGAGAGAATCCCGGCCCAGCACAACACCGACGCCCCCACCACGGTGGGGGTCAACGGGCCGGGACGACTTCCGGCGGCGAGGTGGCCGTCGGCCGGGTGGCGCGGGGG
>CAYMGL010000275.1:0-3575 GCA_964389945.1 uncultured Actinomycetota bacterium | reverse complement strand
CGCTCGTCGAGGACCGTCGGGTGCACCTCACCGACGACGCCGACCTCGACGCCGCGCTGGTGCAGGACGGCGGTCCGTCCCGGGTGGAGCCCCTCGCGGTGCTCGGGCGTCCGCTCGAGCCGCCACGTCGGGTCGTCCCCGACCAGGGCCGTCACGACGTCGTCGAGGATCGCGGCGCCGTCGAGGACCGACCAGGACTCGCCGCCGACCCAGTCGGGGCCGAGCGGTCGGCCCTGCAGCGCGATGCCGAGCACGCGCGGCTGCGTCGGCAGCTGCTGCACGCCGTCCGGGGCGAACCATGCCCAGTCGTCGAGCAGGCCCTTCAGCGACGCGTCCAGCGCGGAGCCAGCGGGACGGAAGACGCGCTGGAGCTCGAACAGGGCGACGCCGGGTCGTCCCTGCACCGTGTTGGCGCGCACCGCGTCGAGCAGGCCCTCGACGAGCGACGGTGCCAGCGCTGGTGCGTCCTTGGCGAGGGGGTTCGCCAGGACCAGGCGCCCCTCCTCGGGCACCAGGCCGACGAGCCCGTCCACGGGGGCGAGCGGTCGCGACCGCACCTCGTGCAGGCCGTGCCCGCGGACCGTGCGTGCGACACGGTCCGCCGCGACGAGCGTCGGTGGGCGCCCGCCGCGGGTCCGCACGTCGGGCAGCGTCGCGGGGATCTCCTCGTAGCCGTGCAGCCGCGCGATCTCCTCGACCACGTCCGCCGGTCGCCGGACGTCGCCGCGCCAGGTCGGGGGGGTCACCACGAGCGTGTCACCGTCCAGCTCCACGCCCATCCCACCGCGGCGCAGCAGGTCGGCCTGTTCGTCCGGGGCGAGCTCGATGCCGAGCAGGCGCGTCGCCTCGCCGACACCGCAGCGGACCTCACCGGTCCCCTCCCCCGCCGCACCGGCGGCCGAGGTGGCGCCGAGCTCTGCCCCGGCCAGCCGGGCGAGCAGCTCGGCGGCACGCTGGACCCCACGTGCGGCACCGGCCGGGTCGACCCGGCGGGCGAAGCGCAGGCTGGCCTCGCTGGGGAGGTTCAGCCGTGCCGCGGTGTCACGGATGGTCTGGGGGTCCCACACGGCGCCCTCGAGCAGGACGCGTGTCGTCGCCGGGCCGACCTCACTGGTCACCCCGCCCATGACGCCGGCCAGCGACACGATGCGCTCCGCGTCGTCGATGACCAGGTCGGCCGACGTCAGCGTGCGCTCCTGGTCGTCGAGCGTGGTCATCGTCTCGCCGTCGTCTGCCCAGCGGACCCGCAGTTGCGGGCCAGCCAGCCGGTCCAGGTCGAAGGCGTGCAGCGGCTGGCCGAGCTCGAGCATGACGTAGTTCGTCACGTCGACCACGATGTCGATGCTGCGCACGCCGCACTGCGCCAGGCGCTGCCGCATCCACCACGGGGTCGGGACGCTGCGGTCGACCGCTCCCAGCACCCGCGTGGTGAACCAGGAGCAGCCGTCGGTGGCGTCGATCGTGACCGGGACGCCGTCGCCGTCGGGCTCGGGGAAGTCCCCGACGTCCGGCACCGTGAGGTCGCGGTCGAGGATCGCGGCGACCTCACGGGCGATCCCGAGGACGGACTGGTGGTCGCCGCGGTCGGACAGCACCGCCACGTCGATGACCGGCTCGCCGACCGGCAGCAGGTCCAGCAGGTCCTCGCCGAGCGGGGTGTCGTCGGGCAGGACCATGATGCCGCTGTGGTCGTCCCCGAGCTGCAGCTCGCGGGCGGAGCACAGCATCCCGTTGGAGACGACGCCACGCAGCTTGCGGGCCGACAGCTCGAAGGGCCCGTCCTCGCCGGGGATCGTGGCCCCGACCTCGGCGTGGGCGACGACGTCGCCGGTGTCGAAGTTCGAGGCACCGCAGACCAGCTCGACCTCCGTCTCGCCGTCGGTGACCTGCACCACGCGCAGCTTGTCGGCGTCCGGGTGGTCGGACCACGAGACGACGCGCTTGGTGACCACGCCGCTGGTGCCGGCACCGGGACGCAGCACCTCCTCGACCTCGAGGCCGTTGAGCGACATCGCATCGACGAGCTCGTCGAGGGTCAGGTCGCTCACGTCGACGAACTGCTGCAACCAGCTGACGGGGATCTTCATCAGAACGTCTCCGCGAATCGTGCGTCGCCGGACCAGAAGTCCCGGATGTCGCTCACGCCGTGCCGCAGCATCGCGATGCGCTCGACACCGACGCCGAAGGCGAAGCCGGAGTACACGTCCGGGTCGATGCCGCAGGCCTCGAGCACGGCCGGGTCGACCATGCCCGAGCCCAGCACCTCGATCCACCCGGTGCCGCTGCAGACGCGGCACGACGGGTCGGCCTCGCCGCTGGCGCTCGTGCAGAACGTGCAGCTGACGTCCACCTCGGCGGACGGCTCGGTGAAGGGGAACATGCTCGGCCGCAGCCGGACCTTCGCCTCGGCCCCGAGGACGGCACGGGCGAACGTGAGCAGCGTCCCGCGCAGGTCGGCCATGGTGACGTCGACGTCCACCAGCAGACCCTCGACCTGGTGGAAGTACGGCGAGTGCGTCGCGTCGAACGTGTCGGCCCGGAAGACCCGCCCCGGCACGACGACCGCGATCGGCGGCTGCTGGGTGACCATCGTCCGCGCCTGGACCGGACTGGTGTGGGTGCGCAGCACGACGTCGGCGTCCTGGTCGACGTAGACCGTGTCCATCTCCTGGCGTGCCGGGTGGCCGGCGGGGATGTTCATCAGGTCGAAGTTGAAGCCGCCGGCCTCGGCCTCGGGACCGTCGGCAACTTCGTAGCCCAGCCCGACGAAGACGTCGAGGATCTCGTCGGTCACCTGCGTCAGCAGGTGTGCGCGCCCCTGCGGCACGACGCGTCCCGGCAGCGTCACGTCGATGCGTTCCGCCTCGAGCCGGGCGGCGAGCTCCTCGGCCTCCAGCTCGACGTGCCGCTCCTCGAGCGCCGTCTCGACGGTCTGCTTGAAGGCGTTGATCGCCATGCCGAGCCGGCGCTTGCCGTCGTTGTCGAGCTCCCCCATGAGCCGCTGCGTCTGCGACAGCTCGGACTTGCGTCCGAGGAACGCGACGCGGGCGTCCTCGAGGGCGGCGAGGTCGGTGGCTGCGGAGATCGCGGCGAGGGCCTCGGCCTCGAGCGGCGCGAGGTCGGGCACGTCCGGCACGGATCGCTCCTGGCGGCGTCGGGGGCAGGAGGGCGGCCTCCGACGCTACCGCCCGAGCCGGTGCGTCCCGACGTCCGGGCGCGCGACCCTGGTCCTCAGCCCGGCAGCTGTCCGGGCGGCAGGGTCACGGTGAACGTCGCGCCCTCGTCGGGTGCCGACTCGACCACCACGTCGCCGCCGTGGGCGCGTGCCAGCCCCCGGGTGATGTAGAGCCCCAGCCCGGTGCCCGCCCGACGGCTCTCCCGTCCGCGGCCGAACTTCTGGAAGATGCTGCGCTGCTGCTCGCGGGGGATGCCGGGGCCGTCGTCCGCGACGGTCACGCGGACCCCACCGTCCCCCCACGCCCCGACGTCGATGCGGACCACGGAGTCCGGGGCGTACCGCAGGGCGTTGTTCACCAGGTTGGTCAGGATCTGCTCGACCTTGTCGGGGTCGGCGA
>CAYMGL010000274.1:0-3582 GCA_964389945.1 uncultured Actinomycetota bacterium | reverse complement strand
GCCGCCGGGTACGAGTCGTACGTCGGTGCGAGGGCCACGACCTCGTCCCCCGCGTCGCACAGGCCCAGCACGGCCGCGGTGATCGCCTCGGTCGCACCGGCGGTGACGCACACCTCCGCGTCCGGGTCGTACGTCAGGCCCTGTGTCCGCTGCTGGTGCTCGCTGATCGCCTCGCGCAGCGGTCGGACACCCGGCCCCGGCGCGTACTGGTTGCGGCCGTCCCGGATCGATGCGACGGCGACCTCCAACACCTCGTCGGGCCCGGAGAAGTCGGGCGCACCCTGGCCGAGGTTGACGGCGTCGTGCTGGACGGCACGGGCGGTCATCTCGGTGAAGATGGTCGACGTGTGGCCCTGCAGGCGAGCACTCAGCTCGGGCCGGGGTCGACGCACGGTGGGGTCCTGGGGGTCGGCGACGTCCGCACCCTACGTCAGCCGAGCAGGGTCCTGAGGTCGAACACCAGCAGTCCGGCCAGCGCCGTGAGCACCGCGACCGCGAAGGCCGTGTAGCCCCACCGGCCGTCCCAGTGCGCGGCCCAGACGCGGCGCAGGCTCGTGATCGCCATCGCTCCGGCGACGACCGTCAGCAGCAGGGACAGGGGCGCCGCGATCGGGGTCAGCCACCCGAAGACGGGCACGAGGAGCGGGATCGCGACGTACGTGACGAGGCAGCGCACGGCCGACAGCACCAGCGACCCGCGCATCGGGAACAACGCCCCCGGGGCCTCGTCCTCGATCCGCAGGACGCGACGCGCCAGCCGGTCGGCACGCGAGAGGTCACCGAGCGGCTGCTCGGTCTCGGGGGCCTGGGCGGCGGCGGTCTCTGCCACGGGCTGCTGGGTCCGTCGGGCGGGGCCCCCGACGGTACGCCACGGCCCCGTCCGCGGGACGCCCCGGCCGATCGTCCGCACGGGTCGTGGCACCTACCGTCGGACGACGAGGAGGACACGCGTGGAGGCGGACGGCAGACGCATCGTCGCGGCGCTCACGGTCACCAAGCTCGGTGACCGCGTCGTGGACGTCAAGACGGTGCTGCCGTGGCTGCTCGGGGCGCTCGGGGCGCCGACCGTGCTGATCGGCCTGCTCGTCCCGGTCCGGGAGTCCGGGTCGATGCTGCCGCAGACCGCCCTGCTGCCGTGGGTGCGCAGCCGACCTCGTCGCAGCCCCGTGTGGCTGCTCGGGGCCGCCGGCCAGGCGGTCGCGGTCGCCGGGATGGCGGTCGCCGCGCTGACGATGGAGGGCACGGCGGCCGGGATCGCCGTCCTGGCGGCGCTCGTCGTGTTCGCCGGGTTCCGGTCGCTCACGTCGCTGACGACCAAGGACGTCCTCGGCCGCACCGTCGCCAAGGGCAGCCGGGGCCGGGTGACCGGCACCGCCACCACTGCCTCGGGCCTGGTCGCGATCACCGTCGGCCTGGGCCTGCGGTCGCTCGGCGCGGACGCGCCGACCTGGGCCTTCGCGGCACTGCTGGCAGCCGCCTCGGCCATGTGGCTGCTGGCCATGGTCCCGTTCTCACGCGTCGACGAACCGGTCGGTGCGCACGACGAGGACGTCGACGCCTCGGCGATCACCGACGGGTTGGCCCTGCTGCGGGACGACGCCGACTTCCGGCGGTTCGTGCTGGCCCGGACCCTGCTGCTGGTGTCGGCCCTCACCCCGCCCTACGTCATCGCCCTGGCCCAGTCGGCCACCGGCGACAGCATCGCGGGCGTGGGCCCGTTCGTGGTGGCCGCCGGGGTCGCCGGCCTGCTCGGCGGGCGGCTCTGGGGCGGCGTCGCCGACCGCTCCAGCCGGGCGCTGATCGCCGGGGCAGCCGGAGCCGCCAGCGTGGTCGTCGCGGCGTTCCTCCTCCTCGAGCGGGGCGACGCGTTCGACGGCGCGGCCTTCTACGTCGGCACGTACTTCGCGCTCGCGCTGGTCCACACCGCGGCACGCGTCGGCCGCAAGACCTACGTCGTCGACCTGGGCGAGGGCAACGAACGGACCGACTACGTCGCGGTGTCGAACACGATCATGGCGGTGCTGCTGCTCGTGGTCGGGGGGATCACCGGTGCACTGGCGACGCTCGGCCCGCAGCTGGCGCTGCTCGTGCTGGCCGGCATCGGGGCGCTCGGCGTCCCGGCCGCGCTCTCCCTGCCCCGTGTGAGCGCGGGGGCCGATCCCGACCGCGCCGGCGTCGACGACGACGAGGAGGAGTGATCCCCGCGCACTGCTTGGCAGTTTAGGTGAGCCTTACCTAGTCTCCGCGCCATGGACACCACCACCCACCTCGTCACCGGCGGCGCCGGCTTCATCGGACGGACGGTCGTCGAACGACTGCTCGACGACGGCCACGTCGTCCACGTCGTCGACCGCGCCGACGCACCGCGCATGCGGGCGGCCCTCCGGTCGCTCGCCAGCCACCGCCACGCGGACCGGCTGCGCGTCACCCGGGCGGACCTCGCGACCGTCGACCTCGGCCCGCTGCTCGACGGGACCGAGGTCGTCGTCCACCTCGCCGGCCAGCCCGGCGTCCAGTCCAGCTGGGGCGAGGGCTTCACCGACCACGTCCGCGACAACGTCGTGGTGACGCAGCGGCTCCTCGAGGCGACCCTCGACGCCGGCACCCGCCGGGTCGTCGTCGCGTCGTCCTCGTCGGTGCTGCGGGGCGCCCCCGACGGGCCCGTCGACGAGACGACGCCGCCCGCACCGGTCAGCCCGTACGGCGTCACCAAGGCCACGGTCGAGCAGCTCGCGGCAACCTACGCGACCCGGGGCGTGCCCACGGTCGCGCTGCGGTTCTTCACCGTCTACGGCCGCCACCAGCGGCCGGACATGGCCGTCGCCCGGATGCTCGCGGCCCTCGACGGCGGACCGGCGTTCCCGCTGCGGGGCGACGGGTCGCAGCAGCGCGACTGGACGCACGTCGACGACATCGCCGCGGGCGTCGCCGCGGCCGCCGGGCGCGACCTGCCGCCCGGGACGATCTGCAACCTCGGCAGCGGGAACCCGGTGTCGCTCGGTGACGTGCTGCGCCTGACCGGCGAGCTCGCCGGTCGCCCCGTTCCGCTGCGCCACGTCGAGCCCGTCCCCGGCGACCCGGCCCGGACCTGGGCCGACGTGCGCCGCGCCGCCGACCTCCTCGGGTGGCGACCGCACGTGCCCCTGCGCGACGGCCTCGCCGACCAGCTCGCCGCAGCCCGACCCGCCACGACCACGGACGCCGCCTGATGCCCCGCCGCACCGTCGCCCTGCTCACCGCCCTCGCCACGATCGCGGCCGTCGTCCTGCTCGTCGCCGCGGTCGACGGCGCCGAGCTCGCGGCTGCGTGGTCCACCCTCGCCGGCGCGCCCGGTGGGGTGCTCGTCGGCCTGGGCGCGTTCGCGGTCGCGTTCCTGCTTCGCGCCGAGGCCTGGCACCGGGTGCTCCCGGAGCTCTCCCGCGGCCACGCGCTGGCCGGCATCCACCTCGCACTCGGCGGCAACCACGTGCTGCCGCTGCGGCTCGGCGAGCCGCTGCGCGTGCTCTCGGTGGTCCGACGCGCCGGCATCGACGTCCGCTCGGCGACCGCCTCGACCGTGGCGCTGCGCAGTGCCGACGTCGT
>CAYMGL010000273.1:0-3599 GCA_964389945.1 uncultured Actinomycetota bacterium | reverse complement strand
GCCTCGGTCGCATCGATCTGCGCGCGGACCTCTGCCTCGCCGTAGCCACCGAAGTCCTGCAACCACGGCATGAGCGCGGTGCCCGTCGGCTCGAGGACGTCGCGGTACAGCGTGAGCGACCGCTCCACGATGTCGTACGGGGCGTCCTCCGGCACCGGGACGTCGTACTCCCCGAGGTTCCAGTGGTTGGGGTAGACCATCGGCGCGATGTAGTCCACGTGCTCCGCCATCATCGGGATGTCCTGCGCCATCTGCGTCGGACGGTCGATCGCGATCCCGAACACCGACGCGCCGACCCACACGCCCTGTTCGCGCAGCAGCGGGTAGGCGGTCGCCATGACCTCGACCACGGCCTCCTCGGCCGTCCGATCACCGATGCCCGGCACGACCAGCTTCTCGATCGCACCGTCGGGACGGCGGATGTAGTCGTAGAGGATGTCGTCGAAGCCGAGGTCGGCGGCCTCGAGGGCGATGTCGAGGTTGTACTGCTGCACCTCGGGGTGGGCGAAGTTCGTGAACGCGTACTCGCCGTACCGGCCGGCGTACGGCTGCCCGCTCGTGTCCTGGACCACCAGGTCGGCCCGACCGTTCTCCCACGCCCACTGGGCCAGCCGGTGGTCCCGGTAGACGGTCAGCCGGCCGATGACCCGTGCGTCGTAGGAGTGGATCGTCTCGATCGCCGCACGGATGTCGAAGTTCCGGTTGAAGTCCTCGGCGCCGGACAGGTCCGCCCACTCGACGTCGGTGTCCCAGCTGACGTCGCCGATCTCGTCCTTGATGTCCAGCTGGACGGCGTCGATGAGACCGGCCTCGAGCAGGGCGATGATCGGCTCGCGCTTGGGCGCGTGGCGCCACGCGGACGGCGTGGTGTGCACAGCTCGGCCGCCGGGGAAGCGCATGACGACGGGCAGCTCGGCGGTCGCCGTGTTGCCGGCCGCGTCCGCGGCGGACACCGCGACGAGTTGCGGGGTCCGGTCGAAGCGCGCGACCGTCCCACCGTCACCGGTCACGACCTCGGCCCCGTCGGCCGTCACGGTCGTCGCGCCCTCGACCTGCAACGCGACCTCGAGGCCGTCGAAGCTCGTGGCCTCGACGACGTCGGGCAGCGTGATGGTCGGTGGCTGCGTGTCGAGCTCGAAGGCGATGCGGCGGGTCACCGCCTCGCCGGACGCGCCGACGACGATCTCGAGCGCGTGCTCGCCGTCCTCCAGCGTCGCGAGCGTGGTGCTGTCGATCACCACCACACCGTCGGCGATCGGGACCGAGACGCCGTCGAGGAGGACCGTCGTCGGCGTGCCCACCCCGCCCTCGATCTCGACCCGTACCGTCCGGTCCGCCACCTCGGCCGCCGACAGCGTCTCGCCGTGCAGCAGGCCCACCAGCTCGATCGTGGGGCGGGAGGCGACGGGGACCGCCTCCTCGGGCGCGGGACCGCTGCTGGGGAAGAGGGCCCACGCGGCGCCGGCCGTGAGCAGCGCGACCACGGCGGCGGTGGCCGCCAGGGTGCGCCGGCGGCGGGTCGGTTCGGGCTCGGTGTCCGGTGGCCGGACGAGTGCGGTGGTCATGGCGATCCGAGGATTCGTGTCTGGTGGGGGGACGCGACGTCGGCGACGTCGCCGAGGTCGGCGGGGTAGGTGACGACGGCGGGGTCGCCGTCGGAGACGAAGCGCAGGTCCTCGTCCTCGAGCCGGTCGAGCCAGTTCCAGAACCACTCGGGACCAGTCCCGACGACTGCGTGTGCCGGGACGCGCTGGACCGCGGCGGGGTCGAAGTCGACGTGGTGCGGACTGCGGGTCGGGTCGGACCCGACGAGGTAGACGAGCTCGTGGCGATAGCTCGTCCCGTCGGGTCCCGTGCCGGCGAGTGCCACGGACGGGTCGTCGGGCCAGATCCCGAGCGGGAGGGTCAACGACGGGACCGGGGCGTCCGGGACGGCTTCGTGGAGGCGCGCCTGGTTGGCAGCGAGGCTCTCGACGACCTCGGCCGACGAGATGCTCGCCAGGTTGACGTGACCGTGGCTGTGGTTGGACAGCTCGTACCCGTTGTCGACCAACCACTGCAGCTTGCGCTGGAAGTCACCATCACCGAACGGGTCGGGGAAGTTGAAACCGAAGACTGCGGTCGGGCGCCAGTCGGGGTGCTCCGCCGCGAAGGCCTCGATGATCCCGACCGCGGTCTCGGCGACCGGGACGCCGTCGTCGTCGAGCGCGAACTGCCCGCGCGTCGAGTCGTCGAACGTCAGCAGCACCGGGGACGTCCCGGCCGGGATCGGGAAGGTCCCCTCGAGGAACTCCCGCTGGGTGACGGGTCGGTAGCCCCGCTCGTACAACGACGCGAGCTGCTGCCGGAACGTGGCGCGACTCGTGCGGTACTCACCGTCGACGTCGCCGATGACGTGCCACTCCACCACGAGCACGCGCCCGAGCTCGTTCACCCCCAGCGCCGCGAGCTCGGCGTCCGACGGCACGGGGGACGCCGACGGCGACGGCGACGGTGACGGTTCGGGCGAGGGCGAGGGCGAGGGCGACGGCAGCGGCTCCGGCGACGGCGTGGGCGCTGCCGACGCGCTGGCACCGGCTTGGGGCTGCGCCGCCACGCCAGGACCGGCCGCCTCCGTCGCGCAACCGGTCAGCAGCACGGTGCACAGGCCCGCCACGGCGAGGACGGCGGGTGGTGTGCGCATCGGTGTTCCGGGCCATCGGCCGTCAGGCCGGTTCGAGGGGTGGGGCGCGGCGGGAGTCTACGAACCACAGACGTGTTCGCCGTGAAGGTCCGCGGGCCGCCGACGGGAGCCGCTGGAGCCGGCCATGTTGCACCCGCTTCGACCGCGGATCAGGTGACCTCCGGCCCTGTCCGAGGGAGCCGATCGTCCGGAGGCTGGGAGCCCGGAACCGCGGTCGACCCGGAGACTCCCATGCATGTCCAGGACGCAGCAACGACCTTCCTCGCGCACCGCCGCATCGCGGTGACGGGCGTGTCACGCACGCCTGCCGGCCATGGCGGCAACGTGATCTACCAGCGACTCCGGGAGCGCGGGTACGACGTCGCCGCCGTGAACCCGCACGCGACCACGGTCGAGGGCGACCCCTGCTACCCCGACCTCAGGTCCGTCCCCGGCGGCGTCGACGCCGTCGTGATCGCGACACCACCCGAGGCTGCCGGCGGCACGATCGACGAGTGCATCGACCTCGGCGTCGCGCAGGTCTGGATGCACGGCGCGCTGGGTGCCGGCAGCGTCTCGCACGATGCCGCCGAGCACGGACGCGAGCACGGGATGCTCGTCATCGAGGGCGGCTGCCCGCTGATGTTCGAGCCGTGCGACGACGGTGGCCACCGCATGCTGCGCCGCGTCCTGACGTGGACCGGCAAGGTCCCGCGCGAGGTCTGATGGGCCTCGCTCAGCGCCGGGGCGTCACCCAGAGGTCGATCCGGGCGGTGAACACGACCGTGCCCGCGTCGTCGGTGACCTCGACGTGCACCGGCAGGTCGACGCGGTCCAGGTCGTCGGGCAGCGACACCGTCGCGACGCCGTGCATCGTCCCACGGGCCAGCGCGTCGTAGGTCACGGTCATGCCCTTCGGCACCCACCGGTGGGTCGG
>CAYMGL010000272.1:0-3624 GCA_964389945.1 uncultured Actinomycetota bacterium | reverse complement strand
CGGCGGCGCTGCTGCTGCTGATGTACGAGATCGCCGGCGAGGAGCAGGGCGTCGCACCGGAGAAGCTGCGCGGCACGATCCAGAACGACGTGCTCAAGGAGTACATCGCCCGCGGCACCTACATCTACCCGCCGGCGCCGAGCATCCGCCTGATCAGCGACACCTTCGCCTACTGCACGAGCAACCTGCCGAAGTTCAACACGATCTCGATCTCCGGCTACCACATGGGTGAGGCGGGGGCGACGCCGGTCCAGGAGGTGGCGTTCACCCTCGCGAACGGCATCGCGTACGTGCAGGCGGCGGTCGACGCCGGGCTGGACGTGGACGCCTTCGCCCCGCGCCTGTCGTTCTTCTTCGTCGCGCGCTCGACGCTGCTCGAGGAGATCGCCAAGTTCCGCGCCGCCCGCCGCATGTGGGCCAACATCATGCGGGACCGCTTCGGGGCGCAGGACCCCAAGTCGATGATGCTGCGCTTCCACACCCAGACCGCTGGCGTGCAGCTGACCGCGCAGCAGCCCGAGGTCAACCTCGCCCGCGTCACGATCCAGGCGCTCGCGGCGACGCTGGGCGGGACCCAGTCGCTGCACACCAACTCGTTCGACGAGGCCCTGGCCCTGCCGACCGAGAAGTCGGCGCGACTGGCGCTGCGGACCCAGCAGGTCATCGCCCACGAGACGGACGTCCCGTCGACGGTCGACCCCCTGGCCGGCAGCTACCTCATCGAGTCGTTGACCGACGACGTCGAGCAGCAGGCGATGGCCTACATCGAGCAGATCGACGAGATGGGTGGCGCCGTCCGCGCGATCGAGGACGGGTTCCAGAAGTCCGAGATCGAGCAGTCCGCGTACGAGCTGGCCAAGGCCATCGAGCGCAAGGAGCAGATCGTCGTCGGCGTCAACGAGTTCCAGCTGGACGAGGAGGTCCAGCCGGAGCTGCAGCGCGTCGACGAGTCGATCCGGCAGGGCCAGATCGACCGGATCGACCAGGTGAAGGCGGACCGGGACCAGGGCGCCGTCGACGACGCGCTCGACGCGGTCCGCAAGGCGGTCGCCGGCGACGACAGCCTGCTCCCGCCGATGCGCGACGCGCTCAAGCGGCGTGCGACGCTGCAGGAGGTCTGCGACGTCCTGCGTGACGAGTGGGGCGGCTACGTCCCGCGTGACACGTTCTGAGCGTGGCACCTCCCGGGCATGGACGACGACGCTCGGGTTGACGGGACCGGCTGGCTGCTGCTGCGCAACGCGGCGGCCGGCTCTGACGACGCTGCGGTCGTGCAGCGCATCGCCGGCGGCCTCGCGACGCACGGGCCCGCCGAGGTGGTCGCGACCGAGGGGCCCGAGGACCTGGACGAGGCGCTCGGGGCTGCCGACGGCAGGACCGTCGTGGTCTGCGGTGGCGACGGCAGCGTGCAGCTGGCCGTCGAGCGGGCCCGCAGCGCCGAACTGCTCGACCGGCTCGTGTTCGGCGTCGTGCCGCTGGGCACGGGCAACGACCTCGCCGGCCACCTCGGGCTCGACGCCGATCCGGCCGCCGCCGTGGACCGGCTGGTCGCGGCAACCCCGCGGCCGACCGATCTGGTCGTGACCGACGGTGGGTGCGTCGTGGTCAACGCCGTCCACGTCGGCATCGGTGTCGCTGCCGCGCAGGAGGCCATCGACCTCAAGGACGGCTTCGGGAAGCTCGCCTACCCCCTCGGTGCGATCGTGGCGGGTGCGTCCGCCGACGGCCTCGACGTCGAGGTCGAGCTGGACGGCGAGCGCATCGACCTCCACCGACCGGCGCTGATGGTCGCCGTCGCCAACGGCCGGACGATCGGTGGCGGCACGCCGGTCGCACCCGACGCGGTCGTCGACGACGGACTGCTCGACGTTGTCGTGGTGCACGCCGTCGGTCCGGCGGAGCGTCTCGCCTTCGCCACGGCGATGCTGCGCGGCACCCACACGGACCGCGAGGACGTCGTCACCGCGCGTGGGAAGGTGGTCACGGTCCGCGGCGACGGGCTGGCCCACAACCGCGACGGCGAGCTCGAGGAGGCCAGCGGTGGTGCGCGCACGTACCGGGTCGAACCCGGGGCGTGGCGACTGCTGCGCTGACCGCGACGGTCCCCGCAGGCCGTCATACGCGGGGGCGCGCCGAGCGAACCCCGCCCCTCGATGGTTCGTGCCCGGACGGTCCGGCCCCCACCATGGCGTGCGCCCGTTCCTCCCGACACGCGGGTCACCGCATGACCGATGTCACGAGCCCCCGATCGACGCCGCGGCCGCTCGTCGCGGCCGCAGCCGTCGTGCTGCTGCTCGCCGTCGTCGTGCTGGCGGGTGCCGACGCGCCGTCGCAGCTGCTCGGCGGCGCCGACGCCGAGCGCGAGGACGGTGGCGCCGACGTGATCGATGCGGGTGCGACCAGTGCCGCCCCGCCGGTCGCCGACGACGCCCCGGCGGCGGAGGAGGGTGACGCCGACGTGCCGGCGGCGCCCGTGGACGGTGCTCAGGAGCCCGTCGCGCCGCCCGCCGACGCGGCAGCCGAGGCGGTCCAGCCGTGGAGCGTCGACGTGCACGCCGGGCTCGGTGCCTGGGTGGACGTCTGGGACTGGAGCATGTGGGGCAGCGACGGCGCCCCGACGGTGACGGTCGAGACCATCGACGCGCTGGCCGCACAGGGTGTCAGGACGCTCTACGTCCAGACCAGCCGGGTCGACCGCCCCGACGCCGTCATCGAGCGTGACCGCCTCGTCCGGCTCGTCGACCGGGCCCACGCGAACGACATGTTCGTCGTCGGGTGGTACCTGCCGACGTTCGAGGACGTCGACGACGACTGGCGCCGGATCGAGGCGGCCATGCAGCTGCCGATCGACGGCTTCGCGCTCGACATCGAGGCGCAGGACGTCGCGGACCCGGCCGAGCGGACCCGGCGGCTGCTCGAGCTGTCGCAGCGGCTGCGCGACGTGGCCGGTGACCGGGTCCTGGTCGCCAACGTCCTGCCGCCGATCCAGATGGAGGAGCTCGCCCCGAGCCTCTGGCCCGACTTCCCGTGGGCCGAGCTGGGCGAGTACTACGAGGTGTTCATGCCGATGGGCTACTTCACCTTCCGCGAGGACGGCCACCGCTGGCGGGACGCCGAGGCGTACACGGCCGAGAACGTGCGCCGGATCCGCGAGCGCGTCGGTGACCCCGACCTCCCGGTGCACTTCATCGGGGGCATCGCCGACCTGACGACCGTCGCGGACGTCGAGGGCATGACACGCGGCGCGGTCGCGAGCGGTGCGCTCGGCCTCAGCCTGTACGACGTGGCGACGACGGCACCGGAGCTCTGGGGTCCGATGCAGGACTGGCGCGACCTCGGTTGACCGCGCACGGCCCGACCCGTGTGCGTTGGACGGACGATCGTGGTGAGCGTCGGCGGACGCGGGACACGATGATGTTGCAAATCGAAGCAACCGCTTCCACCCGACGAGGACACCACCGAGATGGCAGACCTCCAGCTGCTCACCCCCACCGAGCTCGGCGCGATCGAGCTCCCCAATCGCGTCGTCATGGCGCCGTTGACCCGGAACCGCACGCCCGAGCGTGTCCCGACCGACCTCCAGGTCGAGTACTACCGCCAGCGGGCCGGTGCCGGCATGATCGT
>CAYMGL010000271.1:0-3640 GCA_964389945.1 uncultured Actinomycetota bacterium | reverse complement strand
CGATGTCGTAGAACGGCGCGCCGTACGTGGTGCGGTGGCCGACGACGACGAAGTTCCCGTCCTCGCCCGGACCGGCCGTGTCGCGGTAGGCACCCGGACCACGACGCAGCGCCGCGTCGTCGGTGCCGGACACGACCACCAGCGGGTTCGGGTTGACCGGCCGGACCTCCGTCCCGGGCCGCTCGAACTCGATGACGGCGACAGCGCCGGAGGCGGTGACGTCGCCGTCCTCCATCCCCTCCAGCGTCGGGTCGTCGTCGACGGGCTGGTCGGCGAAGAGGTCGTCGGCATCGCCCTGCGCCTCGCTGAACCCGGGGAACTCCTCGAGCAGGTCGCTCTGCTCCTGCGCCGTCGACATGCCGGTGAACCACAGCAGCCAGACGAGGTAGAGCAGCAGCACCGCACCGACCACGATGAAGAGCCACCCGAGGAATCGCACGAGGCGGTGGCCGATGCCGGGGCTCGGCGGCGCGGACGTGGTGGTCATTGGGTGCTCCGGTCCGGACGGGCGCGAGGGGTGCACGGCCGGGCGTGTCGCGAGGATACGGCCAGAACCGCGCCTCGGTAGCCTCGTCGGCCGTGACCGGAACGGTCACGGCCACGCAGCCGAGGAGCCCGGCGTGCCCGAGAGCAAGCACCGTCGCAAGAACAAGAGCCGCAAGCGCAAGCACCAGAAGCGCCCGGTGAAGAACCCCGAACCGTCGCCTCCCTGGGTCCCGCGGCTGGGCGTCGCGCTCCTCCTCCTCGGCGTCCTCGTGATCCTCCTCGGCTACGTGCCTGCCGTGCGCAACGCGGGGTTCATCCGAGACCTGCCGCTGCTGGGCGCGAACTGGTCGCTGGTGGGCGGTTTCGTGCTCCTGACGGGGGGATTCGGCGTCCTCACGCAGTGGCGCTGATTTCCACAGGCCACTGTCCGATCGGCCAGCCCGCGCGCTTGATGTTTCTTGAGGTTCTGTGGACAACTCCAGTCGCGGGACCGTTCGAAACGGAAGAAGTCCGGTCTTCCACACACCTGTCCCCACCCGGACTGTGGAAAACTGTGGACAACTAGTCCTGTCCGACAACGTGCCAACTACCACGGACGCCATCCCATGCCGGTCTACGAGTACGTCTGCGGCACCTGCGACGAGGGGGTCGAGCGGCTGCTGCCGATGGCGGACGCCGACCGTCCCGGCCCGTGCCCGTCCTGTGACGGTGACCTGCGACGCCGGTTCAGTCGGGTGGCCGTGAAGTACCGGACCTGGGGGTTCTCGAGCACCGACGGGCTCGTCCCCGACCGTCCCGGACGCGGCAGCTACCGCGAGGTCGCCGAGCGGGCCGAGCGGATCAGCGAGGGCGGCTGATCACTGGTTGAGCACCTCGCTGCGCTCGTGCATCTTCGTCGCGCAGTGCCGCGGCGCGAGACCGCTGCCGCGGACGGTGAGCACGAGCTCGGTGCCGCACTCCTCGCACCAGTAGATGGTGCGCTCGTCCAGCGGGACCGGTTCCGGCTCGTCGTCGGCCGCGATGCCGGTCGAACCGTGCTGCACGAACGAACGCAACGTCGCACGGGCCCACACCCAGATCGCCAGCCCGAGCAGCGGGGCGAGCGCCAGCCGCCAGTTGACCTGGGTGCCGACGAGGACGACGGCCCCAGTCACCAGGACGAGGACGAGCAGACGCTTCATGGGCTCGAGGGTACGTCCAGCAGCACGTTCTCGACGACCTCCGAGAGGGCGGGGTGCGGGTAGACGACACCGTGTGCCACCTCGTCGACGGTGTTGCCCAGCGCCATCGCCTGGAAGAGCGGCTGCAGCACGAGGCTCACGTCGGGCCCGATGCCGTGCACGCCCAGGAGCAGCCGGGTCGCCGGGTCGACGAGCACCTTCACGAACGAGGTCGTGTCCTCCATCGCCCAGCCGTAGGCGGTCGAGCCGTAGTCGCGTCGCGACACGAGGTACGGCTCACCGGCGGCCTCGAGGTCACGCTCCCGGACGCCCACGCTCGCGACCTGCGGGTTGCCGAACACCGCACTCGGCACGTTCGGCAGGTGCGTCGGACGCTGGTCGTCCGGGTTGCGGATGTTGTGCGCGACCGTGCGGGCCTCGGCGTTCGCCACGTGCTTGAGCCAGTGCTGGCTCGAGAGGTCACCCAGCGACCAGACGCCGTCGACGCTGGTGCGTTGGCACGAGTCGACCAACGGCCTGCCGTCGGGTCCCACCTCGATGCCGCCGGCAGCGAGGTCGAGGGTGTCATCGTTGGCGACGCGGCCCGTCGCGACCAGCAGGAGGTCACCGCGGACCTCGGTCTCCTCGCCGTCGACCTCGATCGTGAGCACGACCGGGTCGTCCTCGGTCGTGGCGAGCCGGGTCGCCGTCGCATCGGTGTGCACGGTGATGCCACGGGCGCGGTAGGCGGCCGTCGCAGCCCCGGCGATCTCGTCGTCCTCCTCGCGCAGCAGGGTCGGGCCCCGCTGCACGATCGTCACGTCGCTGCCCAGCGCGTCGAAGACGTGGCCCATCTCGACCCCGATGAACCCGCCACCGAGGACGACCAGTCGCTCGGGCCGCTCCGGCAGGCGCATCACGGTGTCGGACGTCACGTGCGGCACGTCGTGGATGCCGGGCACGTCGGGGACCCGCGGCCGCGAGCCCGCGGCGAGCACGATGCGGTCCGCCGTGATGTGGGTGTCGCCGACCTGGAGCTCGCGTCGGCCGACGAACCGCGCCTGCGCCTCGTAGAGGTCGGTGTTCGGCAGGCCGCCCCGGTAGTCGCGACCACCGTCGGCGATGGGGTCGATGCGCCCGAAGACCCGGTCGCGGATCGCGTCCCAGTCGGCGCCGTGGAGCGTCGCGTCGAGCCCGAAGCGTCCGGCCGTCCGGACCTTCTGCGCGACGTCGGCGGCGTAGACGAACATCTTGGACGGGATGCAGCCACGGTTGAGGCAGGTCCCGCCGAAGCGGCCCTGCTCGACCAGGGCGATGCGCCAGTCGGCCAGGTCCTCGTCGGGCACGGAGTTGCCCGACCCGGACCCGATGATCACGAGGTCGTAGTGCTCGGTCGTCACGGGTGCTCCCGGAGCGTCGCGGTCATGCGAGTGAACGCCACGCCTCCGGCCAGGCGTCCTCGCCCAGGTGCCAGCGGCTCGTGCGGTGTGCCATCGCGTGCAGGCTCGCCACGTGCCGCTCGCCGGCGAAGACGTCGAGGTGGTAGCTGCCGGTCCGCCGCGTGCGGCTGCGCTCGGTGGCCTCGGCGGTCAGCGGCTCGCCGGCGGCGACGGGGGCGAGGAAGTGCACGTCGACGCTGAGCGCGACGGCCATCGGTCCCCACGAGTTGCAGGACACCGCGAAGACGACGTCCCCCAGCGTGAACAGCGCGCCGCCGTGGATCGCCCCGGCGAAGTTCTCGTGCTCCGGTCCCGGTGTCCAGGCCGCCTTGGCCCACCCGGGACCCCAGTCGGTCAGCTCGATCCCCAACGACCGGGCGAGCGCGTCCCCCCGGAAGACCTCCCACATCCGCTCGCGGTTGGGGTGCTCCAGCTCGGTCACGTGCCCTCCCGTGGCGCGGTCGCGGTGTCTGCTCATGTGTGGCCGAGCCTACGGACGGCGCTACCCTCGCGTGCTCGCGGGGCCATAGCTCAGTTGGTAGAGCGCTGTCTTTG
>CAYMGL010000270.1:0-3646 GCA_964389945.1 uncultured Actinomycetota bacterium | reverse complement strand
TCCCGACGCGGTCGGCGACGCGCTGCACCTCCGACAGGGTGTGGCTGGAGAGGAAGACGGTGCGGCCGTCGGCGGCGACCTCGCGCATCATCTCCTGCAGCTGCCGCTGCATCAGCGGGTCCAGCCCGCTGTTCGGCTCGTCCAGGATCAGCAGCTCGGGCCGGTGCATGAAGGCCTGGACCAGTGCGATCTTCTGGCGGTTGCCGGTCGAGAGGTCCCCGACCTTCTTCGACAGGTCCGCCTCGAGCCGTTCGGCCAGGGCGTCCACGTGTCCCCAGTCGACGCCCGTGCGCAGGTTCGCGAAGTAGCGCAGCGTGTCGCGACCCGTGAGGTTGGGGTACATCGCGAGGTCGCCCGGCACGTACCCGATGTGCCGCCGGATCTCGACGGACTGCGCGTGGCTGTCCATGCCGAGAACGGTGGCGGAGCCACGCGTGGGCCGGATCTCGTCGAGCAGCGTGCGGATCGTCGTCGACTTGCCCGCGCCGTTGGGCCCGAGGAACCCGAACACCTCCCCCCGATGGACCTCGAGGTCGAGGTCCACGAGTGCCGGGAAGTCCCCGTAGTGCTTGGTGAGGCCCTGGGTGTGGATGGCTGCGCTCACGGGCGTGTCCTTTCGTGTGCGCGGGTCAGGCGGTCTGGGTGGTGAAGCTCGCGCGCAGCTGGTCGGCGAACGCTGGTGTCAGCAGCCCGTCGCCGTACAGCTCCGCGACGACCCGCGCGTAGCGGGGGAACCCGGCCGAGTCGGCCAGGTCGGGGTCGGTGAGGTCGACGCCGAGCAGGCGCTGGAGGTGCTGGTGCAGGACGAGCCCGCCGAGCGACCACAGCACGACGATCGTCGCCCGGCCGCGGTCGTCATCGGTCGGGCGGATGATCCCGTTCTCCTCGCCGGCGGCGAGGTAGCCCTCGGCGTCCTCGACGAGCTCGTCGACCAGCCCAGCGACGGCCGGGGCGTCCTGCGTCAGTCGGCGGGCGAGGTACTGCAGCAGGTGCGTCGCGCCGGACGACCGCAGCGCCGCGAGCGGGTCCATCCCCGCCCCCTGCGCCATGGCCCCCTCCTTGGTCGCACGCACCAACGCGGCGACGTGGTGGTCGCACGCCTCCTGCAGCCCGTCCATCGAGCCGAAGTGGTGGGTGACCAGGCCCGGCGAGACGTCCACGACCTCGGCGACGGCGCGGGCGGTCAGCCCGTCCGCCCCGTGGGCGGCGACGAGCTCGATCGCGGCGTCGCGCAGCCGCGCCTTCGTCGTGCGGTCGTCCTGTCGCAGGGCTGTACCTCTGTGCAGTGAGTTGTACGACTGTACAACAGACTGTACGAGCGTTCAACCCCTGACCCCAGTCGGCCCCGTCCGGCGGTCGCGGTCGCGCCGTACCGTGTCGCAGCACCCGATCGTGGAGACGACGACCCCATGCTGACGCTGCTGTCGCCGGCGAAGTCCCTGGACTACGAGTCGAAGCTGCCGACGAAGAAGGCCACCGAGCCCCGCATGCTCGACCAGGCCGAGCAGCTGATCGAGGTGCTCCGCGACAAGTCGGTCGCCGAGGTCCGCGAGCTCATGGACATCAGCGAGGACCTCGCCGTCCTCAACGTCGAGCGCTACCAGGACTTCACCACGCCCTTCACCCGGGACAACGCCCGCCCCGCGGTGCTCGCCTTCGCGGGCGACGTCTACACGGGCATGGACGCGCTCGGCACGTTCGGCGAGCGCGACTTCACCGAGGCCAACAAGACCGTGCGGATCCTGTCCGGCCTCTACGGCGTCCTCCGACCGCTGGACCTGATGCAGCCGTACCGGCTGGAGATGGGCACCAAGCTGCGCACCGAGCGGGGCGACCGGCTGTACGACTACTGGGGCGACCGCATCACCGAGCAGCTCAACGCCGACCTCGCCGACAGCCCGGGGCCCCAGGGGTTCGTCAACCTGGCGTCCAACGAGTACTTCTCCGCCGTCGACGAGAAGCAGCTCGACGGCCGCGTCATCAGCCCCCGCTTCCTCGACGAGGCGAAGGACGGCTCGTTCCGCGTGATCGCGTTCTGGGCGAAGCAGGCGCGCGGCGCGATGGCCGGGTGGATCGTCCGCGAGCGGGTCCGGACCTACAGCGGGCTGACCGAGTTCGACCTCGACGGCTACCGCTACGACGCGGATCGCTCGACGCCCGACGAGCCGACGTTCGTCCGACCGCACGACCGCAGCTGACGCCGCGGGTCAGGCGCCGCCCTTGGGGCCCGCCAGCTCCGGGGCGACCATCTCGCCCGCCGAGCGACCCTCGTGGTGGCCGAGGAAGAACTCGTGCCACGACAGCTGCAGGAGGCTGCAGTCACGGTCGGGGAAGCGGCGTTCGACGGTCTGCCCGTAGTTGATCGTCGCGACGAGCAGGACGCCGCCGAGCACGTTGCCACTGACGACCACGCCCAGGAAGCGGAGCGCCTCGACGATCGTGGCCTCACCCTGCACGACGCCGAAGACGACCTCGCAGAAGCCCGTGATGCAGTGGAACAGGTCGGCAGTCGGGATGAGCAGCATCAGCAGGTAGACCACGACGATCCGCGAGATCCCCTCACGGACCGCATGCGTCAGCCAGACCATGGAGGCGACGATCGTCCCGGCCACGACGGCCTTGAGGAAGAGCCCGCCCGACGGCACCTCGACCGCGTGCGCGGCGATCTCCCGCCCCACCGCGAGCTGCTCCTCGTCGAGCAGGCCCGGCGCCGACAGCAGCAGGGCCAGACCACCTGCGCCGACGAGGTTGGCCGCCAGCACCACGCCCCACAGGCGCAGCAGCGCCGGGATGCTGGCGATGCGTGTCAGCACGAGCGTGACCGGCGTGAGGGTGTTCTCGGTGAACAGCTGGTAGCGGCCGAGCACGACGACGACGAAGCCGACCGGGTAGAGCAGGTCGCCGGGGAAGACGCCGGCGGAGTCCGTGGCGGCGGTCATCGCCATCCGGGCGAGGAACGTCAGGCCGATCGAGACCCCGGCCGCGAGCCCGGAGAACCACAGCATCCGCGGCGTGCGACGGAACTCCTCGTCGGCCGTGGCCGAGAGCCGGCGGAAGATCTCGTCGGCGCTGAACAGGTCCGCGACCGCGTGGCCGCCGGCCGGGGCGCCCGAGCCCGAGCGGTCGCCGTGTCCGATGTCACCCGTGATGACCGAGCGACGGATGCGCTGGTCGATGCGTGAGGCGAGGTCGCCGTCGCTCATGCCGCGTCCTCGTCATCGCTCCCGGCCGCGGCGCGCACGGCCTCGAGGAGCCTCCCGTCGTCCCAGCCATCGACCACCAGGCTGCCGTTGACGAAGAAGCCGGGTGTCCCGGTCACACCGCTGCGCAGCGCCGAGTCGACGTCCTCCTCGATGCGGTCGGCGGCCCGCTCCTCGTCGAGGACCGCGGCGACCTCGTGCACGTCGAGACCGAGCTCGTTGGCGTGCTCGAGCAGGTCGTGCCGTGACAGCCGGTCCTGGTTGTCGAACAGCCGGTCGTGCATCTCCCAGAAGGCGCCCTGCTGCGCCGCGGCCTCCGCGACGAGGGCCGCAGCGACGGCTCGCGGGTGGCTCCGTGGCACGGGGAGGTGGCGGTAGACCACGACGAGGCGGTCCCCCATCGCCGCACGCGCCTCCTCGACGGCGACGCGCGCGTCGGCGCAGAC
>CAYMGL010000269.1:0-3646 GCA_964389945.1 uncultured Actinomycetota bacterium | reverse complement strand
GCGACGCGCTGTGCAAGATGATGCCGCCGGCGGCCCAGGGCAAGGAGTGGCCGCTGGTCGAGGAGCGTGCGGGCAAGCAGTCCGCGTACGACCTCTCGTCGGAGCTGCGCAACGCCAAGGACGACCCCGTCCACGGCAAGGTCCTCGGGATGGCCGAGAAGCTGGAGGGGCTGAAGCGCCAGCACGGCATCCACGCTGCCGCCGTCATCATCGGTGCCAAGCCACTGGTCGAGACCGTCCCGCTGCTGCGCACCGACAACGGTGAGGTCGTGACCCAGTACGAGATGAAGGCGTGCGAGTCGCTCGGCCTGCTGAAGATGGACTTCCTCGGCCTGCGCAACCTCACGGTGATCGCGGACGCCGAGCGGCACGTCAGGACCAACCGGGGCGAGGAGATCAGCCTCGACGACCCGACGTTCCTCGGGAAGATGGACGACCCGGGCGTCTACGAGCTGCTGTCGACGGGCCACACCCTCGGCGTGTTCCAGCTCGACTCGACCGGCATGCAGGCACTGGTCCGCAAGCTGAAGCCGACCCGGTTCGACGACATCTCGGCCCTGCTGGCGCTGTACCGGCCGGGGCCGCTGTCGATGGACATGCACATCACGTACGCGGACCGCAAGAACGGCCTGGAGAACACCAGCTTCGACCACCCGGACCTCGAGCCGATCCTGGGCGACACGTTCGGCGTGATCGTCTACCAGGAACAGGTGATGCGCATCGCCACCGACATGGCGGGCTTCTCGATGTCGGACGCGGACGGCCTGCGCAAGGCCGTCGGCAAGAAGAAGCGCGAGCTGATGGAGTCCTACAAGGACCAGTTCATCAGCGGGGGCGAGGCGAACGGCTACGAGGGCGCGCTGATGCGCGACCAGTGGGACCTGATCGAGAAGTTCGCCGAGTACGGCTTCAACAAGTCCCACACCGTCGCCTACGGCGTCGTGAGCTACCAGACCGCCTGGCTCAAGGCGCACTACCCGGTCGAGTACATGGCGGCGCTGCTGACCTCGGTGAAGAACCACAAGGACAACAAGCCGATCTACCTCAACGAGTGCCGGCGCATGGACATCGACGTCCTGCCGCCCGACGTCAACGTCTCGGAGGCGGACTTCGCGCCGGACGGCGAGAGCATCCGCTTCGGCCTCACGGCCGTCCGTGGCGTGGGCGAGGCGGTGGTCGACGCGATCATCCGCGCCCGCGAGGCGGAGGGGCCGTTCACCGACTTCCGTGACTTCTGCGCGAAGGTCGAGGGCTCGGTCCTCAACAAGCGCACGATCGAGAACCTCACGCTGGCCGGCGCCTTCACCGGGCTCGGCCACACGCGCAAGGGCCTGCTCGGGGCCTACGAGCCCATCGTGGACGCGGCGCAGAGCGTGAAGAAGGCCGAGGAGGCCGGGCAGCACTCGCTGTTCGACGGGCTGGGTGACGCCGAGCCGGTGGTCGAGCTCGACGACGGCGTCGAGATCGGCATCGAGGAGTTCGGCAAGTCCCGGCTCCTCGCCGCCGAGCGCGAGATGCTGGGCCTGTACGTCTCCGACCACCCACTGTTCGGTGCGGAGCGGCTCCTCGAGGAGCAGTGCGACCTGCCGATCAGCGGGCTGCGGGAGCGCGAGGACGGCGACGCGCTCACGATCGGCGGCGTGCTGACGGGCCTGGTCAAGAAGTTCACCCGCAAGGGCGACACCTACCTGACCGCCACCCTCGAGGACCTCACCGGCGCCGTCGAGGTCGTCTTCTGGCCCACCGTCTACCGGGTCGCCCACGAGGTGCTCGAGGAGGACACCGTCCTGCTGCTGACCGGTCGCATCGAGAAGCGGGACGAGGCCGTCAAGTTCACGGCCAACCGCGTGACGGAGCCGGACCTCTCGGAGGTCCGCGGTGCGCCGGTCCACGTGCGCTTCGAGCCGGCCCAGTGCACCCGTGAGGCCGTCGCCCGACTGCGGTCGGTCCTGACGGAGCACCGTGGTCACGTGCCGGTCCACGTCACGGTCGACCTCGACGAGGGAGCGACGACGTGGCAGCTCGGTGACGACCTGCGCGTCACCCGGCATCCCGGCCTCTTCGGCGAGCTGAAGATGGCCTTCGGTCCGGATGCCGTGACCGACGGCACGCCCCGGTCGTTCAGCGCGGACTGACTAGTCCGTCCGGGCCCTCTTGTCACCGGTCGAGCAGCGTGGGTACAGAACCCGCCCCGGGATGCCGATGGTGAGCATGGACAACTTTGGCCCCAGGGGGACCAGATGACTGCAGCTCGCGTTCGTACGAGGGCGGCGGGCGCGGTCCTGTCCGCGCTCGTGCTGCTCACGGCCGTGCTTCCCGCCCCCGGCGGGACGACACCCGTGCTCGACGCAGCTCGTGTCGCAGCCGCCGCCCAGGACAGCGCGGTCCTGCTGACCGGTGCGGTCGACGACGTCAGCGAGGCCGTCCGGGAGGTCGGCGGTCGCGTCGTCGGCCACCTCGGTGTCTTCGGCATCACGGTCGCGGACGTGCCGGCCGCGTCCGTGGCAGAGCTCGACGCCGCACCCGGCGTCACGGTCACCGAGAACGAGGCCGTCCGGCTCGAGGAGACCAGCGACGCCGCAACCGACCACCCGGCGGACGACCGGGGACCTGCGACGCTGGAGGCCGACAAGCTCTGGAAGCGCGGGGTCGACGGCAGCGGCGTCGGCATCGCCGTGCTCGACACGGGCGTCAGCCCGGTCGACGAGCTCGCGGGGCGCATCGTCGGCGCGGTCGACCTGACCTGGGAGCAGGACGACACCGACAACTACGGCCACGGCACGCCCGTCGCGTCGCTGGCTGCGGGTCGGACGACCGGCGTCGCCCCAGGTGCCCACGTCGTGCCCGTGAAGATCGCCGGCGAGGACGGGATCACGGACCTCGTCCGGCTGCTCATCGGCCTGGACTGGATCGCCCGGCACGCCGACGTCCACGACATCCGCGTCGTGAACATCTCGCTCGGGTCCACGCCGGTCGCCGCGCACCTCGTGGACGCTGCCGTGCAGCGTCTGTGGGACCTCGGCCTCGTCGTGGTCGTGGCCGCTGGCAACGACGGCCCCGGCAGCATCGGCACACCCGCCGGCAACACGCACGTCATCACCGTCGGAGCCACCCGGGGGCAGGGCACCGCCACCGTCAGCGACGACGTGATCGCGCCGTGGTCGGCGAACGGTGTGGACGTCGACGGCAACGCCAAGCCGGATGTCGTCGCCCCCGGCCAGTCGGTCGTGGTCGCCGGCGCCCCCGGCTCGTGGGCCTACGACGAGCACCCGGCCGGGCACCTGGGCGACGGCTACCAGCGCGTCAGCGGGACCAGCTTCTCGACGGGCCTCGTGAGCGGCGCTGCGGCGCTGCTGCTGGACGCGCACCCGGACTGGACGCCGGACGAGGTGCTCGGACAGCTCGTGGCGACGGGCGCCCGCGTCGACGGGACCGCCGCACCCACGCCCCGGCTCGACAAGGCCGTGCGGACGCGCGAGCCCGTGGCCGGCAACGTCGGTGCGAGCGACACCCCGACGGCTGCCCTCGACGAGCTGCTCGAGCTGGGGCCGCCGGACCCGTTCACGCTGCTCACGGTCGTCAACGACCCGGACCGCGTGCTGGCGCTCGGCAACGGCTGGTACGGCAACGGTTGGTACGGCAACGG
>CAYMGL010000268.1:1214-3698 GCA_964389945.1 uncultured Actinomycetota bacterium | reverse complement strand
GCTTGGTGACCTGCATCGACAGCTTCGTCGGGAAGGTCTCGTCGCGGTGGAACCACTGGGAGACCTGGGCGTCGTACGCCGCGGTGTGGGCGAACGCCTTGCCGGCCAGGTCGGCCCGCGCCTCGGCCGTCAGCCCGCCGTCCTCACGCAGGTGGTGCAGGACCGGTTCGTAGTTGGCGGGGCTGACCACGACGGCCACGTGGGCGTGGTTCTTCGCCGCGGCGCGCACCATCGTCGGCCCACCGATGTCGATCATCTCCACGATCTCGTCGTCGCTGGCACCCGACGCGACCGTGTCCGAGAACGGGTAGAGGTTGCACACGACGAGGTCGATCGGCGTGACCTCGAGCTCGTCGAGCTGGTCGAGGTGGTCCTGCTTGGACCGGTCGGCGAGGATCCCCGCGTGGACCTTCGGGTGCAGCGTCTTGACGCGCCCGTCGAGGCACTCCGGGAACCCCGTCACCTCCTCGATGCCGGTGACCGGGACGCCGGCATCGGCGATGCGCGCAGCGGTCGACCCGGTCGAGACGATCTCGACGCCGGCCTCGTGCAGACCGCGGGCGAACGCCTCCACGCCGGTCTTGTCGAACACGCTCACGAGGGCGCGGCGGATGGGGGTGACGTCGGACACGACGGGTCTCCGTGGATCGGGACGGGACAGGATGGGGTCCCGGCGGAGACTAATGCCCTCGCTCAGGCCGCCCGCGCGGTGAACACCACCAGCCACAGCAGCCCCATGACCACGCCGATCGCGAGCTCCAGCAGCACACCGATGCCGTAGCTGGCCAGCACCCCGCGGGCCGACGTCCAGGCCGGGCCCCACGCCCCGAGCCGCTGCTGCTCGGCGAGCAGCAGCCCGAGCACGCCCCCGAGCACGAGCCCGAGCACCGGGACGACGAAGAAGCCCACGACCGCACCGACCGCGGCGAACCACAGCGAGGCACCCGGTGCGCCGCTCGACGCCGCCCGTCGGGCGGGCAGGACCGTGGACAGCACGCTGCCCACCACCGTCAGCGCCGCCAGCAGCACGACCACCGTCCAGACGAGCGGACCCGTGCCCTGCAGCAGGAGCGTCCCGGCGGCGGCCACCAGCACGACGACCAGCCCGGGCAGGACCGGCACGACGGTCCCGACGAGCCCGACGAGGACACCGAGCCCGCCGATGACGCCGAGCGCCAGGTCGCTCACGGTCGTGGCACCGACCAGTGGACGCTGCGTCCCACCACCTCGAGCTCACCACGACAGAGCGCGCGGATGCAGGCCGGGAACAGGCGGTGCTCGACCTCCTTGATGCGCTCGTGCAGCGCGTCCTCGGTGTCCTCCGGGTGCACCGGCACGGCCTCCTGGGCGATGATCGGGCCGTGGTCGACCTGCTCGTCGACGAAGTGGACCGTCGAGCCGGTGACCTTCACGCCGTAGGCCAGCGCCTCCTCGACCGCGTGCGCCCCGGCGAACGCGGGCAGCAGGGACGGATGGGTGTTGACGACCCGGTGCGGCCAGTGGCCGAGGAAGTCCGCGCTGACGATCTTCATGAACCCCGCCAGCACGACCGCGTCCGGCTGGTGTGCCCGCAGTCGCTCGACCAGCCTGGCCTCCCAGGTCGCCCGGTCCGGGTGGTCGGCCAGTTCCTCGACCACGACGGGCACGTCGGCCGCACGGGCGTGGCGGAGCCCGCCGGCGTCCGCCCGGTCGCTGCCGACGACGACCACCTCACCGCCGAACCCGCCGTCGGTGTCGATGGCGCGCAGGAGCGCGGACAGGTTGGTGCCGGACCCCGACACGAGCACCGCCAGTCGCACCAGGACTCCTCGGTCGTCGACGGCGGCCGAGCCTAGGTGGTGGCCGACCCCTGCGCCGACCGCGGCGACGGGCGCCCGGCAGTGCCTCGTGCCGCCAGCCGTCAGTGCCACTCGTACGCTCGGCGACGGCAGCGGGGGGTGACGTGCGGACGAGCCTGGGCGACCACCTGGTCGCGTTGCGACGCCCGGCGGCGCTGGCCGCCCTCGGGGCCGCGGCCGGTGGTGCCGTCGCGGCGATGGCGCCCACGATGCCGCTGTGGCGTCTGACCGCCCGCGTCCAGGCCCTGGACACGGTCGGCCGGCAGGACGTGACCAGCCTGCCCGGCAGCGCCACGTCGTCCCTGACCTGGGGCATCGCCGCCGTCGGTGTCGCCGTGGTCGTGCTCGCGGCGATGGTCGCCGTCGACCGCCCACCGCCCGCGGCCGAGCGCCTGCTCGTCGGCGCGGGGCTCGTCGTGGTGGTCGCGACCGGTGTGCTGCTCGCCAGTCCGCCGTCGTCGCGCGCCTTCGCCGACGACGTCGCGGCCGCCGAGCTGGTCGGCGGTGACGTCCCCCTGCCCACCGGCGTGGGGATCGACCTCTGGGTCCAGCCCGACACCGGCCTGTGGGCCCTCTTCGCGGCCGGCGCGCTGGTGGTCACCGGCAGCCTCGTCGCCCTGCGCCGCGGCTGACATCCGTCCCGCCG
>CAYMGL010000268.1:0-1114 GCA_964389945.1 uncultured Actinomycetota bacterium | reverse complement strand
CCGTCAGGCGGGCGCCGTCAGCGGCGGCGGGCGAGGCCGTCGGGGGCGATGCCGCCCGCGATCTCCCAGGCCTCGTCGGCGCGCCCGTCCTCGACGAACAGCCGCACGCCCCAGTCGGCCGCGAAGACGAAGCGCACGAACGCGCCGGACGACTTCGCGTGCCAGCGGATGCCGGCCTCGTCGAAGGCGTCCACGATGCGGTCGGCGTTCTCGTCGGTGAACTGTCCGAGGTAGATCGTGCTCGCCACGTTGCTCCTGCTGCCGCCACGCAGCCTACGGGAGCCCTCAGGACCTTCTCCGCCTGCTCTCAGCGTCGGCTCAGGCGCCACCCGCACAGTGCTCCCCGTCGCCCCCGGTGCACCCCGCACCACCTCCCCACCAGCGACAGGAGCAGACCATGAAGGCCATCATCCGCAGGAGCCTCCCCGCCGCACTGACCGCCACGCTCGTGGCCGGCGCCGCGGTGACCATCCCCGCCATCGCGGCAACCGACGACGACGCGGCCACGACCGAGTCGGTCGAGGCCGAGGGCGTCCGGCTGCCCGGGGTCGGGCACCGCCTCGCCCACGGGCTCGAGGACGGCGAGTTCGCCGAGCGCCTCGCGGCCGAGCTCGGTCTGGAGACCGACGAGGTCCAGACCGCCATCGACGCGGTGAAGGCCGACCTGCTCGACGAGCGCCTCGCCGAGGCCGTGGAGGCCGGGCGCCTCACGCAGGACCAGGCCGACGCGCTGGCCGCGGCCATCGCCGACGGTGACCGCGAGGCCGCCCGGGAGATCCTCGACGAGGCGCGGCTCGCGGGACTGGAGGACCGCCTCGCCGAGAAGGTCGAGGCCGGCGAGCTCACGCAGGAGGAGGCCGACGAGATCCTCGAGCGCGCCGAGGACGGTGACCTCCCCGGTCGCCGCGGCCGTCGCGGCCACGGGCCGCGCGGGCTCGACGCCCCGGCCGACGACGCCGCGACGGACACCGAGTCCGCCTGACACGGCCTCCCCGGCTGCGACCCGCGTCCTCCCGGCGCGGGTCGCGGCGTGTCACGCCCCGACGACCCCGCCCTCGCTGCGCGGGTCGCTGGCCGCGGCCCAGCCGCCCTCGGTGCGGGCGATCGCGTGGGC
>CAYMGL010000267.1:0-3726 GCA_964389945.1 uncultured Actinomycetota bacterium | reverse complement strand
TTTCGGAAATCAAGCTGCGGCGCCAAGGCGCTGCGTGAAGGTCGGCTATGGGCCGGATACGCCTGTCGGATACCGGCTGACTTGGAGACGGCTTGGCGCTTTTCAGGTACGCGTTTGAGAATGTGCGGTATATCAGGCTTGCGCAAGGGTTCAGCTGGACACGAGATGGCTTTCCAAAATGCCCTGGCTTCCATACGCTTTGTGACGAGTAGGAATGCCAGGCAATATTTGAGATGCAGTTCAGTCCACGTTCTTGGGTAATTTGGGTTCTTTCGTTTTGTACATTCTTAGCCGTCGGCCAGCGCGCGATTGATGCGATCATGTCATTGAGCGCGGAGAAAACGGCGTTTCTGGCCTTTCCACTCACAGTCCTGATCCCCGCGTTGGCTTTTCTCTTTCTGGCTACAAGAAAGAGCATGACGTCTGCGGAGGGGGTATTGATGCAGGTCGGCACGATGATCCAGTTGCTTCTGATCATCGCTCTGCCGGGGTTCGCACTTTACCTGGCCTTGGGGTTCCCGGTGGTCTTTCTGGTGATCGAATTGTTCGAAACCCGTTCGCCTGCGCCATTCCGAGTGTGGATCAAGACGAGGGTCATCGCGTGATAGAGCTTGACCTTCCGGAACCTCTCATGCTGGCACTTCGCTGGCTCTTATTGATCGGACCGATCTGTCTGGTCGTTTTAATGGCGTTTGTCCGCAAAACCACCACGCGCTCGAAGATCGGCGGCCTTTTTGCTTTGCTCTACGGAGTGCCAATGATCTTCATCACCCATTCTATGGCTGTGCACTTTGGGTGGTGGCATTACGGCTGGGATGCGCTGATGTTGGATGGCCTCCCCGTCGATATCATCATCGGCGGAGCGATCCTGTTTGGGCCCGGGCTGTACTTCACGTTTCCTAAAGTTGGCCCGCTGATGATCTGCTTGCCAATCGTCATCGGTCTTCACGCCACGATCTTCAGCTCACTCAAGCCCTTGGTCTATGCTGGGCCGTTCTGGTTCGCGGGCGTGGTATTGGTTTTCCTGTCAGCCCATGTTCCGGCCATATACCTTGCCAAGTGGACAGCCGAAGACCGCCGCCTGCCGATGCGATGCGCGTTGCTCGCATTAATGACGGGCGGCATGATCCTCGCGGTTCTGCCTGCGTTGATCATGCAGGCGATGGGTGGCGAATGGGCGCTGTTTCAACGTCCGATCTGGGGAAGCATCCTTGCGGCAAGTTTCATAGGTCTGGCGTCGGTGATAGGGCTTTCCGCGAACCAGATGCTTTGTCTGCAGGGCGGAGGGACTCCCATTCCGCTGGATCCCACGAAGCGCCTTGTGCGTTCCGGGATCTACGCCTACGTCTCCAATCCGATGCAGCTTTCGGCGGCGTTGATCTGGATCATCCTCGGCATTTACCTGCAGAACGTCTGGATCGTTGCGGCCGCGGGCATGGCCTGGGTCTTTGTGCAAGGCATGGTGCGCTGGCATAATCGCAATGACCTGCTGAAGCGCTTCCCCGACGGCTGGCCGGAATACAAGCAAAACGTGCCCGAATGGGTGCCGCGCTGGACGCCGTGGGTGCGCGCACCCGCAAAGCTGACGATACGTGACGCGGACCTGTGGCCAGTGCTGCGCCAGGCCACGGGTCTGAAGATCGAGATCCGTGACGGTACGCCACGGTATCAGCCCGCCGAGGAGCCGCGATCTTTCACGGGGCTCGAAGCGCGCCTGTTCGCGCTGACACATGTCAATTTCGCCTGGGCGATTGTAGCGCATGCTGTGTTGCTCGTGGTGCTGGCGGCGAAATATGCCGGCGCACAGGTTTTTGGCCCTGCCAAGGTGCGCGCATGACCGAGACCCGGTTGGTGGCGTCAAACCCAAGCCCATGGCTGTTGGGTGTCGACAGCCTGTACGCCATCAGGACAGATCAGCTTGGATTCTACGAGAGGATGAAGTCTGCCCACGGCGATCACGTAATGCTCCGTCTCGGCCCTTACAAATCACATCTTTTCTTTCACCCCGACCATATCGAGGCCCTGCTGGCGCGGCACGCGCAGTCCTTCATCCGGTTCCGCAAGCTGACGGATGTGGTCCGGCAGTGGAATGGAAACAGCCTGCTTGTCGAAGAAGGTGAAAGCTGGCGGATGCGACGCCGCAAGGTTCTGCCCGCGTTTCAGACGCGGCGGCTGCCGGCCTACGGTCACGAAGCCGTCCGGGAAACGGAACGCCAGTGCCGAGAGCTTCGTCAGACCGCAATGTCGGATACGATCCGCTTCGACACCGACGCTGTCATGGCGAAGCTGACACTCGATATCGCCACGCGAACCTTGTTCGGCGCTCCACCGCAACCAAACGGCTTCGAGATCGAACGCGCGATCCAGACACTATCCGACACCGCCTTTTCCGAGTCCACGTCGCCCGTCACGTTGCCGGATTGGCTGCCAATCGAGCGCAAGCGCCGGAAACGCTGGGCGATGGGCGTGATGGACGACTTGGTGTCCGGTCTGGTTCGAGCGGGGCTGCAGCGCACGGAAGCGTCCACCGATCTGCTTGCCTCGCTGATCGAACACCACGATGGGAAATTCGCCGACATCCGAAATGATGTCATGAGCCTTCTCATCGCCGGTCACGAAACGTCGGGCGCTCTGCTGAGTTGGTTGTTTGCCTGTTTGGCCGTCTATCCCGACAGCCTCGCCGCCATCCAGGAAGAACTTCGCCGGGTTCTCGGGGACAAGGCCCCGACGCCCGATGCGATCGCGAAGCTCCCGGTTCTGCGGGCGACGATCAACGAAACGCTCAGACTTTATCCACCGGCCTACACGCTGTTTCTGCGCGAAGCCGCTGAACCGGTAGACCTTCTGGGCATAAAACTGGCCAAGGGAGATCTGGCACAGATCGTCCCATTCACGACCCAACGCGACCCTCGATTCTTCGAGAACCCGACAAAGTTCGATCCTGCAAGGTTCCTGCAGGCGCCGGACTGGCCTCAGTTTTCCTACCTTCCGTTCGGGGCCGGGCCGCGTGTCTGCATCGGGCAGAATTTCGGTTTGATGGAAAGCTGCCTTGTTGCGGCAACGATCCTACAGCACATGTCGCCGCTACAATTGCGTGCGCTGCCGCGTCCACAGGCACAATTCTCGCTACGACCGGTCGGCGGGCTGCCGATGGAGTGGCGGCTAATCTAAGAAACGCTGCCGTTGTGCCAGCGATGGCAGGAAGCAATCCGGTTCCTCACCGAACCATCGCAGGCGGTTTCTGGCCACCACGTCGTACATGCGGTCCCGCATGCTGCGAGGAACCAAGCCAAGGACACGCAGCCAAGACCAAGGGCGGCGGAGTTGCCCGAGAATGACCAGCGATGCGTTCGACTTGATATGAACCTGTCCACGGTCGATGACCACGTAAGTGAGGTCCAACGCGTCTGGAGCTACCCCGAACTCTTCGGCAAGCTTTTTGCCTTTCGGCTTTCGTGATGAGGCGAACTGAATATTCTCTGCAGCTTCATGCCGAAGAATGAACCTGATCCATTTGCTGCAAAGGACGCAGTCAGTGTCGAAGATGATGATAGTGGAATTTTGATCGCTCATGCTGACGTTGATTATCACCGGTGCAATATTTGAACCATCAAGGTTTAACCGAAGCGATGCTGAGATCCCCTTGTCGAGAGAATTCTTCAATGGCTGCTTTGACGCGCCGCAATGCAGCATATTCTCGGTCAAGCGAACGGCAGGACTGGGCCG
>CAYMGL010000266.1:0-3744 GCA_964389945.1 uncultured Actinomycetota bacterium | reverse complement strand
GCGGTCGACCACAGCGCCATCATCCGGCCGCGCAGCGCCTCGTCCACGCGGGTCTGCAGGTCGGCGTTGAGCGAGGTGACCGTCAGCAGGTAGCCGTTGCCACCGACGAACAGCGCGACCAGCACGATCCACGGTGCGGGGGCGACGGCGTAGCCGAGCAGGGACGTGCCGAGCACGGTCAGTCCGACGATGATCGTGCGCCAGCGGCCCAGCGCGGTGCGCATCCTGCCGACGAGGAACGTCCCGAACGCCGCCCCTGCACCCATCGCGCCGACCTGGAACCCGACGAACGCATCACCCTCGCCCAGCCGGTCGGCGACCGCGGGCGACAGCGTGTTCACCGGGTCGGCCGCGACCCCTGCGACCAGCGTGCACAGCAGCGTGACGAGCACCGGGCGCGACGCCCGCGCCTGTCGGAGCCCCTCGCGCACCGAGCGGTCCTCGTCCTCGGTGGCGAGCCCCTCGGTTGGGCGGTGGCCGATGAGCAGCAGCGCCGCGACGAGGCCGAGGAAGCTCACGGCGTTGATGCCGAACGCCCAGGCCGCGCCGGCCGCCGCCACGACGATCCCGGCGAGTGCGGGTCCGACCGCCCGCGCCACGGTGAACGACACCGAGTTCAGCGCGATGGCGGTGTCGAGGTCGCGCGACGGCACCAGGGCCGGCACGTACGACAGCAGGGTCGGCACCGAGATGGCGTAGCCGATGCCGATCACGGCCGTCGCGACCAGGATCGGCCAGATGCCCGGCAGGCCGTCGATGCCCAGGACGGCGACCGTGATCGCAAGGGCGCCCGCCGCCGCAGCACCGACGACCTGGGCCGTCAGCAGCAGGCGGCGGCGGTCGAAGCGGTCCGCCAGCGACCCGGCGTACGGCGACAGCACCAGCGATGCCCCGAACTGCAGCGCGGCCACGACGCCGACCAGCGTCGACGACCCGGTCAGCCGGAAGACCACGATGCTCGCAGCGAGGTTCTGGAACCAGTTGCCGGTGTTGGAGGTGAAGTTGCCCAGGAGGTAGGTGCCCAGCGTGCGGTCGCGCAGCAGCTGCAGCGTGCTGCGCGGCGCGGTCGGGTCCTCCGTGCGCAACAGCGCTGCTCCGGGCTCGGCGGGCCGCACGGTACGGCCGCACGACGACGGCTCGGCCATGTGTGGGCTCAGTCCTCACCGGTCCCGGCGACGAGCTTGACCAGCAGCACCACCATCGCGACGCCCGTGGCGGCGATCAGCAGGATCAGCAGGCCACGCACGGCGCCGGTCCAGTCCTGCTCGTAGCCCGTGAAGTCGAACGGGAACACCTCCAGCAGCCGCAGCGCCACGGCCAGTCCGAAGCCGGTGGTGACGACCTCGGTGAAGACCCGGAACCGGCCGCGGTCGTGGACGAGCAGCGAGAGGTCGACGGCGACGTTGGCCAGCAGTGAGGCCGTGAGCAGCGGGAGCATCCCCGCGAAGTCGTCGGTGAGGAAGGCCGGCCACCCCCAGTCGAGCAGCTGGTGGACGACCCAGAGCAGCGCGAGGTTGCAGGCAGCCACGGCGACGTAGCCGACCCATGCGTACGTCGCGGTACGGCCCTGCGCTCCCTCCTGCGTGGCCGTGCGGTCTGGTTCCAGCGTGGAGGGCATGACGGCCTCCCGGTCCGGCACCCCACCGTGCGCGTCCGCGCCGGCGACGACCAGTGGCGAAGGTCCCCGCCCGTCCGGGCCCTGGCCCGCGGGTGCGCTGTCACACGGCACCTCTACGGTTGCGTCGCCGCTGGTTGCGGCGGCTGGCCCACGAGGAGTGTCGTGCACGTGACCTGGACCGTCGACGAGCTGGACCTGCGCGTCGCCGAACGGCTGTGCCGTCTGGCCGGGGCGGACGAGCCCGCGCTCGTGACGCTGGCTGCGCTGGCGGCGTCCACGCCTCGCGGCGGCCACGTCTGCGTCGACGTCGCCGAGGTCGAGGGCCCGGTGGTGATCGAGCGTCGTTCGGCCACGGGCACGGGGGAGCGACCCGAGCCCGAGCCGCTGGCTGCGTTGGGCGAGGTCGACGCGCTGCTGACCCGCGCGACCGCGTCGTCGCTCGCCCGCCGTGGTGACCAGCCGGGTGCCGTCGCGCCGCTGGTCGTGGACGCGACGCGGGTCTACCTCGACCGCTACTGGCACTACGAGGACCAGCTGTACCGCTCGCTGACCGCCCGCAGCGCCGCCGCGGAACCGCCCGACGACACCGACGTGGTCCGGTCGGTGCTGGACGAGGCGGCACCGCTCGACCCGACCGGCCCCGCTGTCGACCGTCAGCGGCTCGCGGTCGCCAACGGCCTGCTGCGCCCCGTCTCGGTCCTGTCGGGCGGTCCGGGGACCGGCAAGACGCACACGGTGGTGTCGTTGCTGGTCGCCCACGTCCGGCTCGCGCACCAGCGCGGCGTGCCCGTGCCCCGCATGGCGATCGCGGCACCGACCGGCAAGGCCGCGGCGCGGATGGAGCAGGCCATCAGCGAGGCGGTCCGCGAGCGCGACCTGCCCGCCGGCACGGTCGAGGTCATCGGTGCGCTGCAGGGGCAGACGCTGCACCGCCTGCTGGGGTGGCAGTACCGCTCGCCGACACGGTTCCGCCACGACGCGGCCAACCCGCTGCCGCACGACGTCGTGGTGGTCGACGAGGCGTCGATGGTCCCGCTGTCGCTGATGGCCAAGCTCGTCGACGCGGTCCGACCGTCCGCGCAGCTCGTCCTGGTCGGTGATCGCGACCAGCTGACGTCGGTCGAGGCGGGCGCCGTCCTCGGCGACGTGTGCGGGCCGCGTCCCACCGGGTCCTCGCTGCGGCTGTCGGACGGGTGGACGCGGGTCCTGGAGGACGTGACCGGCGCGCCGGTGTCGGGGGAGCGGGCGCCGATGCCGGAGCCGGGCGTGTGGGACGGCATCGTGCAGCTGGAGCGGTTCCGCAGGTTCGGTCCCGACACCGGCATCGGTGCCGTGGCCCGCGCCATCCAGCGTGTGGACGACGACGCGGGTGAGGTCCTGGCCCTGCTCGGTGGCACCGCCGTGGAGGAGGGCGCGAGCGTCGACGCCTACGACGACGTCGACCTGCTGCCGCCGGACGACGGACCGTCGCTGCCGCGCCAGCTGCGACCCGTGGTGGTCGACGCACTGTCGCCCTACGTCGAGGCTGCCCTGGCCGGTGACGCCCGTGGCGCGTTGGCGCGGATCGATGCGCTGCGGGTGCTGTGTGCGGTGCGCGAGGGGCCGCTCGGCGTCCGCGCCATCGGCGAGCAGGTCGAGCAGTGGATGGCCGCGGCCCACACCGGGCTGGACCCCACCGACGAGTGGTACGTCGGCCGGCCGGTGCTGGTCACCCGCAACGACCACGACCTCGGGGTGATGAACGGCGACGTCGGGGTCACGCTGGATCGCGACGGGCGGCGGGTCGTCGCGTTCCTCGGTGCCGACGACGAGGTCAGGGTCGTGCCCGCGATCCGGGTCGCGGACTGCGAGACGGTCTGGGCGATGACGATCCACAAGTCGCAGGGCAGCCAGTTCGACCACGCCGTGCTCGTGCTCACCGATCGCGAGAGCCGGGTCACGACCCGCGAGCTCCTCTACACCGGCACCACCCGTGCCAGCCAGCACGTCACGGTCGTGGCGACCGAGGCACGACTGCGCGAGGCAGCGACGCGTCCGGTCCGCCGTGCGACGGGCCTCGCCGAGCGGCTGTGGCGCTGAGGACGTCCGCACCGCGACGGCGTGGCTGCCTCAGCTGGCGCTGCTCG
>CAYMGL010000265.1:0-3759 GCA_964389945.1 uncultured Actinomycetota bacterium | reverse complement strand
TCGTCCGGCGACCGTTCCGTCCCGGGGACCAGGTCAAGCTCGGCGACTACGAGGGCACGGTCACCGACGTCAACCTCCGCGTCACGACCGTCGTCGACTACGACGGCGAGAAGGTCCTGCTGCCCAACAGCACCGTGTTCTCCAACCCCATCGTCAACACGACGGAGCGGGGTCGACGCCGCAGCCGCGTGATGGTGGGCGTCGACTACCGCGACGACCACGACCAGGCGCGGGAGGTCATCCGGGCCGCGGTGACCGACGTGGAGGGCGTGCTGTCGGTCCCAGCGCCACTGGTGCTCATGGCCGAGCTCGGTGCCTCCAGCGTCGACTTCGAGGTCCTCTACTGGACGACGCCCGAGCAGGCCGAGGTCATCGTCGTCCGCGACCGCGTGCTGGGCGCGGCCAAGCGTGCGGTCGAGGAGGCCGGGATGACCATCCCGTGGCCGATCCGGACGCTGGTCGTCGACGGCGACTCGGCCAGCGTCGGCGTCCGGTCGGACGACTGACGTGTACGAGCCGTCCGTCCGTGGCCTGCGCGTGACCGGGCCACGCGCATGACGGCCGACCGTCGCTGGTCACCAGACCCCGTCCACGTGGCCGTGGACCTCACGCTGTTCACGGTCGTCGACGGACGCCTGCGCGTCCTGCTGCACCGGCGTCCCTACGACCCGTGGGCGGAGCACTGGGCGGTGCCCGGCTCCTTCACGCGACCGGGCGAGACGCTGGACGACACCGCCCGTCGTGCCGTGCACGACAAGGCCGGTCTCGACGAGGTGTGGCTCGAACAGCTGCAGACCTACGACCAGGCCACCGCCTCCGGCGCGACGCGGGTCGTCTCCGTCGTGCAGCTCGCCCTGGTCGACGCCGCCCGGGCGACGCCCGCCGGGGAGGCCGACTGGTGGCCGGCCGACGAGCTGCCCGGCGCGCTCGCCTTCGGGCAGGACCGGTTCGTGGCCGACGGTGTGGCACGTCTGCGGGCCAAGGCCCGCTACGCGCCGCTGGCCTTCCAGCTGCTCGGCGACGACTTCACGCTCGCCGACCTGCAGGTGGTGTACGAGGCGGTCCTCGGCCACGACCTCGACGTGCGCAACTTCCGGCGCGACGTCCTGTCGTCCGGCACCGTGGAGGAGACCGGCGCGGTGCGTCGCGAGGGCCCCGGACGTCCGGCCAAGCTCTACCGCCACACCGCGGGGGACTTCGCCGTGGACGCGGGTGAGCGCCGGCTCGCACGGCTCATCGTGCGGCAGTCCCCGCCGGCGCCCTGAGTACCTTGCCGGCCATGGACACCCTCGAGGAACTCACACCCGGCATGCCCCTGCTGTGGGGCGGTGACCGCGTCACCCACGTCGACGAGGCGACCGCCGCCGCGTTCGAGCCCGGTGACGCCCTGCTCGTGCTGCAGCACGACGGCACCGTCCTCCACCTGCCGGCCGCCGAGCGGCAGGTCGCCCGGGCCGCGGTGGACCGGGCCGTGGCGGCCTTCGCGCGCATGGGCGAGGTCGACGACGACCAGGTCTCGGCGTTCTACGAGGCCTTCGCCACGCGCCTGGAGGACAACGAGGTGTTCGGCGCCATCGCGGCGGCCAACGCACGCGACGTTGCCCGGGCGCAGGAGCGCGGCCGCTCCACGACGCGACTGGTGCTCTCCGAACGGATGCGGGCGGACATGATCGCCGGTCTGCGGGTCTGGCGCGACGCGCCCCCCGTGCGCGGCGCCGTCCGGGACCGGATCGAGCACGACGGCTGGGCGGTCGAGGAGGTCGTGGACGGCCTCGGCGTGATCGCCTTCGTCTTCGAGGGCCGTCCCAACGTCTTCGCCGACGCCTGCGGCGTGCTCCGCGCCGGCGACACGGTCGTCTTCCGGATCGGCTCGGACGCCCTGGGCACCGCCCGGGCGATCGTCGAGCACGCACTGGACCCCGCCCTGGCCGCTGCAGGACTCCCCGAGGGGGCGGCGACGCTGGTCGACAGCCAGAGCCACGCCGCTGCGTGGGGTGTGTTCAGCGACGACCGGCTGTCGCTCGCGGTGGCACGCGGGTCCGGTGCAGCCGTGGCCCAGCTCGGCGCCGTCGCACGGCAGGCCGGGGTCCCGGTGTCGCTGCACGGCACCGGTGGGGCGTGGCTGGTCGTCGACGGCGATGCCGACCTCGAGCGGCTCGCGCTGACGGTGGAGCACTCGCTGGACCGCAAGGTCTGCAACACCCTCAACACCGTGTGCGTCGTGCGTGACCGTGCCACCGAGCTGCTCACGGTCGTGGTCGACGCGGCCGAGGAGGCCGCGGCCGCGCGCGGGACGCGGGCGAAGTTCCACCTCCACGACTCGGCCCGGTCCTCGCTGGACGCCGCCCTGCTGGAACGCGAGGTGGCGGTCACCCGCGCCGACGGCACCCACACCGAGCGCCAGTTCGAGCCCATCGCCACCGCAGCCCTCGGGACCGAGTGGGAGTGGGAGGAGAGCCCGGAGGTGACGCTGGTCGTCGTCGACGACGTCGCGGCCGGCGCCGCGCTGTGCAACGAGCACAGCCCCCGGTTCGTCGTGTCGCTGCTGGCGGCCGACCGCGCCACCCACGAGACCTTCTTCCAGCAGGTGGACGCGCCGTACGTCGGCGACGGCTTCACCCGCTGGGTCGACGGCCAGTACGCGCTCGACCGGCCCGAGCTGGGCCTGTCGAACTGGGAGCACGGTCGTCTGTTCGCGCGATCGGGCATCCTGTCGGGCGACGTGGCCCACACCGTGCGGCTGCGTGCGACCGTGACCGATCCCACCGTCCACCGCTGACCCCGGAGCAACCCATGGCTGTCCTGCCACCCGGCTCGACGTTGCGCGTCGAGGACGCCGACTCGCCCCTCACCGCCGGTTCCCCGACCGGCTGGCGGCTCGTCGTGGACGGGGACGACCGTGGCCGGATCCAGGGCAACGAGATCGAGTTCGACGACCTGACGCTGCGGGTGCAGCGCACCGGCGAGCGCTTCGAGCTCGTGACCGGCACCGGGACGCCGGTGCTGCGCTTCGACCCGGCCGGCCGCAAGGCGACGACCCTGACCACCGCGTCCGCCCGGTTCCGGCTCGCCCGCCAGCGCCCACGGCCGCTGCAGCACCGCTGGTTCCTGACCCGCGACGTCCACGGCGCACCGTTCCTGCGGGTCTCCGAGACGCCGCTCGGTGTCAAGGTGACCGTCGACGACGAGGTCGACGTCGCACCGGGTGAGCTCGCGATCCTCGCCATCGGTGCCCTGGTCGAGGTGCTGGACGTCGAACCCGCCGCCGCCGCGGCCTGAGGGAGCACACCGTGATCGACGAGGGCGCCACCGCACCCGACTTCACCCTGCCCGACGCCGACGGGACGCCGCACACGCTGTCCGACCACCGTGGCTCGTGGGTGCTGGTCGCGTTCTACCCGGCCGACGACACGCCGGGCTGCACCAAGCAGGCGTGCTCCGTGCGCGACCACTGGGACGACCTGCAGGCCGCCGGCATCGAGGTGCTCAGCATCTCGCCCGACGACGCGGCGTCGCACGCCGCGTTCACCGAGAAGTACGACCTGCCGCACACGCTGCTCTGCGACCCCGACAAGGACGTCATGGAGCGGTGGGGCGCCTGGGGTGAGAAGGTGCTGTACGGCAGGACCGTCACCGGGGTCATCCGGTGCGGCTACCTCATCGATCCCGACGGGGTCGTGCGCAAGCGCTGGAAGCAGATCCGCACCGCGCAGCACGCCGAGGACGTGCTGAAGGCCCACGCGAAGCTGACGGGCTGAC
>CAYMGL010000264.1:0-3763 GCA_964389945.1 uncultured Actinomycetota bacterium | reverse complement strand
ACGTGGCGGCCGATGAACATCGCGTACGGGACGTCCGCCCACTGCTTGGCGATCTCGGCGATCTCGGGTTCGAGCTCGAGCACCTGGGCGACGCCGGCGGGCAGCGACGCGAGGCGCTGGAGGTTGTCGGCGACCTCCGACGGCCACAGCTTGCCGCGCTGCTGGCCCAGGTAGAGCCCGGTCAGCAGGCCGGCCGTGATCATCGCGACGAAGCACTTGGTCGACGCGACGGCGATCTCGGGCCCGGCGTGCATGTAGATCACGGCGTCCGCCTCGCGCGCCATCGTCGAGCCGACGACGTTGACGATCGCCAGCACCGGCGCCCGCTGCGCCTTCGCGTGGCTGCAGGCGGCGATCGTGTCGGTGGTCTCGCCCGACTGGCTCATGCCGATCACCAGCGTGTGCGGGTCCAGGATCGGGTCGCGGTAGCGGAACTCCGAGGCGACCTCGACCTCGACCGGGATCCCGGCCCAGTGCTCGATCGCGTACTTGGTGACCATCCCCGCGTACATCGAGGTGCCGCAGGCGACGATGTAGACCTTGTCGATCCGACCGAACTCGGCCTCGTCGACCTGGCACGCGTCGAGCGTCAGGCGCGGCGCGCCACCCTCGGGGCCGACGTTCAGCCGGTCGAGCAGCGTCTCGCGGACGGCATCGGGCTGCTCGTGGATCTCCTTCAGCATGAAGTGGTCGTAGCCGCCCTTCTCCGCTGCGGCCACGTCCCAGTCGACGTGGTAGCGGTGGGGCTCGGCCTCCGCGCCGTCGAGGTCCACGAACGTCATGCCGTCCGGCGTCAGCCGGGCGAGCTGGCCGTCGAGCAGCGCCGCGACGTCACGCGTGTGGTCGATCAGCGCGGCCACGTCGGAGGCGCAGTAGCCGACGCCGTCGGCGTGCGCGACGATCAGCGGTGCCTCGTGCTTCGCCACGACGATCTCGCCGGGGTGGTCGGCACTCATGAGGCAGAGCGAGAAGGCGCCCTTCAGGCGCTGCACGACGGTCCTGAAGGCGTCGAGCAGGTCGGCGTCCGCGCCGCCGCGCCCGTCGAGCTCCGCGGCCACGAGGTGCGCGACGACCTCGGTGTCGGTCTCCGAGGAGAACTCGGCGTCCGGGAGGGACGCTCGCAGCTCCTGGTAGTTCTCGATGATCCCGTTGTGGATGACCTGGACCCGACCGTCCGCGGACGCGTGCGGGTGGGCGTTGTGGTCGACGGCCGCGCCGTGCGTGGCCCAACGGGTGTGGCCCATCGACGTGGTGGTCGAGGGCAGTGGCGACTCGTCGAGGTCCTCCCGGAGGACCGACAACCGGCCCGCCCGCTTGTGGTTGGTGAGGCCGTCGCCGGTCTGGACGACGATCCCGGCCGAGTCGTAGCCGCGGTACTCGAGGCGCTCGAGGCCGGTGATGACACCGGTCACGGCGTCGTCACGGCCGGTGATGCCGATGATCCCGCACATCCGGAGGGTCCTGTCGGTCGGGGAGGCTGTCTGTCGGAGGGTAGAGCCGACGTGCCACGGCTCGCGCCCGCCCACGCCGGGCTCAGGCGGTGCCGAGGTCCTCCCGAACGGCACCGGCGATGCGTTCCGCCGCGGCCTGGGCCGCGGCCTCGCTGGGGGCCTCGACCATCACCCGCACGACCGGTTCGGTGCCGGACGGGCGGACGAGGACGCGCCCGTCCCTGCCCAGCTCGCCCTCGACCGCAGCGATCGCCGCAGCCACGGCGTCGCTGTCGTCGAGACGCTCCTTGGCGACGTCCGGCACGTTGAGCAGCACCTGCGGCAGTCGCTGCATGACACCGGCGAGGTCTGCCAGGTCGGCGTCGGCACGGCGCATGGCACGCAGCAGTCGGACCGCCGAGCGCAGGCCGTCCCCGGTGGTGCACCGGTCGAGCTGGATCAGGTGCCCGGACTGCTCGCCACCGAGGACCAGGCCCTGCTCACGCATGGCCTCCAGGACGTAGCGGTCGCCGACCTTCGTCGTGACGACGCCGATGCCCTCGCGGTCCATCGCCTGGTGGAAGCCGAGGTTGGTCATGACCGTGGTGACCACGGCGTCACCGGCGAGCACGCCCTCGCTGCGTGCGTCCCTGGCCAGGATCGCGAGGATGGCGTCCCCGTCGACCTCGCTGCCGTCGGCCGCGGCCGCGAGCACCCGGTCGGCATCGCCGTCGTGGGTGATGCCGACGTCGGCCCCGTGCTCGACGACCGCACGGCAGACGACGTCGGGGTGGGTCGACCCGACCCCGTCGTTGATCCGCTCGGGGTCGGGCACGCCACCGATGACGGTGACCTTGGCACCGAGCTGGCGGTAGACCATCGGTGCGATGCTGGCGGCCGCGCCGTTGGCACCGTCGACCACGACGTGGAGCCCGTCGAGGTCGACGTCGGCCTCGGCGACGACCGACGCGACGTAGCGGCTGACGCCCGACGCGTCCTGCCGCGAGCGGCCGACGCCGACACCCGTCGGGTAGCGGTCGGCGCCGACGTCGAGCAGCTCCTCGAGCCGCGCCTCCTCCTCGTCGCTGAGCTTGAAGCCGTTGCCCCCGAAGACCTTCAGGCCGTTGTCGGGCATGGCGTTGTGCGACGCGGAGATCATGACCCCGGCCGCGGCGTCACCGGTGGCGGTGAGGTGGGCGACGGCCGCGGTCGGGATGACCCCGAGCGTGATCGCATCGCCGCCGGCCGACGTCACACCGGCGATGAGCGCGGCCTCGAGCATCTCCCCCGACCACCGCGGGTCCCGCCCGATCAGGATGGCAGGCCGAACGTGCCCCTCCTCGGCGAGCACCGTGACGATCGCCCGCCCCAGCCGCAGGGCCAGCTCCGGCCCCACCTCGGCATTGGCCAACCCACGGACGCCGTCCGTCCCGAACTTCATGCAGCCATCCTCATCGTCACGCGCCGCACCCTACGGCCAAACACGTCGGCGCCCCACCGAGGTGGGACGCCGGACGCGAGGTCTGTTCGTCAGCGCTTGGAGAACTGCGGCGCACGACGAGCCTTCTTGAGCCCGTACTTCTTGCGCTCGACCTTGCGGTCGTCGCGGGTCAGCAGGCCGGCCTCCTTGAGGACGCCGCGCAGCTGCGGGTCCTCGGCCTCCAGGGCGCGGGCGAGCGCCATCTTGAGCGCGTCGGACTGGCCGGTGGTGCCGCCGCCGTTGATGTTGGCGGTGACGTCCCAGACGCCGACCTGCTCGACGGTCTCGAACGGCTTCATGACCGCGTTGCGCATCTTCTCGGTCGGGAAGTAGGTCTCGAGGTCACGACCGTTGATCGTGAACTGGCCCGAACCGCGGGTGATGCGTGCACGGGCGACCGAGCTCTTGCGGCGGCCGACGTGGATGGTGCTCATTGGTGGTGCCTCAGACGTGGGTCGGGAAGGGCTGCGGCTGCTGGGCCGCGTGCGGGTGCTCGGCACCGGCGTAGACCTTGAGCTTCTTGCCCATGGCCCGGCCGAGCTTGTTCTTGGGCAGCATGCCCTTGACGGCGCGCTCGACGACCTCCTCGGGGCTGCGCTCGAGCAGCCGCAGGAAGGGGACCGAGTTGATGCCGCCGGGGAAGCCGGAGTGGGAGTGGTAGAGCTTGTCGACGGCCTTGTTGCCACCGACGCTCACCTTGTCCGCGTTGACGACGATCACGAAGTCACCCATGTCGAGGTGCGGCGTGAAGGTCGGCTTGTGCTTGCCACGGAGGACCGTCGCGATGCGCGTGGCGAGGCGGCCGAGCGTCTCGTCGGCAGCGTCGATGACGTACCAGTCGCGCTCGATCTCG
>CAYMGL010000263.1:0-3825 GCA_964389945.1 uncultured Actinomycetota bacterium | reverse complement strand
ACCTCAGCCTCGGACGCAACGCCGTCGGCTACCTCACCGAGTCGCTGCACGGCGCCGGCTCGCCACAGGCCCAGCGCATCGAGATCGCCCGCGCGATGGACGCCGACGGCAAGCGCGCCCTCGCCCGCCGCCTCGCGGGCGTCGAGCGCAATCGCTCGCCGGAAGCCGAGCGCAATCGCTCGCCCGAAGCGGAGCGCAATCGCTCGCCCGAAGCCGACGCCACCTGACCTGGTCGAGTGTGCGTCCCACCGTCCGTGAGACAGTGCGGCGCACACTCGACGGTGGTCAGCCGGCGTCGACGGCCTCGAGGCGTGACTCGGCGGTCTCGAGGGCCTCGGCGAGCTGCTCCCAGGTGTCGCTGAGGCGTGCGGCCTGGTCCTTGGCCCGCCCGTGGCGCTCGGCCAGCTTCGCCGCCGCGGCCTGGTCGTCGTAGGCACCGGGCTCGCCCAGTCGTCGCGTCAGCTCCGCGACCTGCCCCTCGGCGGCCATGAGGGCCTCCTCGACGGGCTCGATCGCCCGCCGCAGGTCGCGGATGGTCGTCTGGAGCTTCTTGCGCTCCGCCGCGACCTCGCGGCGCTTCGCACGCGCCTTGCGGGCACCCGCCTTCGACGCGGGGCCGTGCGGGTCCTTCGGCTGGGCCGGGCCCGCGCCCTTGCCGGTCCCGATCGCCGACCGCGGGTCCTGGCGCCGGCCCGTGATCCACTCGAACTCGAAGTCGTCGAAGGTGCCCTCGCGCAGGACGGCGGCTCCGTCCACCACCTCGATCACGTGCGTCGCGACGGCGTCGATGAGGTGGCGGTCGTGGCTGACCAGCAGCACGGTCCCGGGCCACTGGGCGATGGCGTCCTCGAGCACGTCGGAGGACGCCATGTCGAGGTGGTTCGTGGGCTCGTCCAGCAGCAGGAGGTTGATCGGGCTGACGAGCAGCTTCGCGAGTGCCAGACGCGTCTGCTCCCCGCCCGAGCAGACGCCGACCTGTCGCTCCGCGAGATCGCCCGGGAACCCGAAGCTGCCCAGCAGCGACCGGGCGTTGAGGTTGCGGTGCTCGTCGGTCAGCGCGGTGCTGAACTCCTGCAGCACGGTGCGGTCGGTCCGCAGCCCGTACTCGGCCGCGGCGTCGACCTGGTGCTGGCCGAAGAGCCGCCAGGCGATCGACGGACTGACGTTGACGGTGCCCTCGTCGGGCTGCAGGTCGCCGGTGATGAGCTTGAGCAGCGTCGACTTGCCGTGCCCGTTCGGGCCGACGACCGCGACCTTCCACCCACGCTCGACGACGAACGAGACGTCCTCGAGGACAGGTCGTCCGGGGAAGCCCTTGGTGACGCCCTCGAGCTCCATCACGACGCGCGGGGAACGCGGCGGCTCGGGGAACCGGAAGCGGGGCACGACCCGTCGGTCCTCCGGCAGCTCGATGGTGTCCATCTTCTCCAGCTGCTTGATCCGCGACTGGACCTGCCGAGCCTTGGAGGCCTTGTAACGGAAGCGCTCGATGAACTCCTCGACCGCCGCGATCTCCTGCTGCTGCTGCGCCTGCAGCTGCGCGAGCTGCGCGAGGCGCTGCTCACGCTGGGCCCGGAACTGGTCGAAGGGCCCCAGCTCCCTGCCCGGTGGCGTCACGTACTCGTGAGCGGTGCCGGCGGCGATCTCGACGATCCGCTCGGCGACGCCGTCGATGAAGCCGCGGTCGTGGCTGACGAACAGGATCGACCCCTCGTAGCCGCTCAGCAGCGACTCGAGCCACGACATCGACGCAAGGTCGAGGTGGTTCGTCGGCTCGTCGAGGACGAGCACGTCGGGCTTGGCCAGCAGCAACCGAGCCAGGGCCGTGCGCACCCGCCAGCCACCCGACAGCTCGCGGACCGGCCGCTGGCCGTCCTTCGGGCCGAACCCGAGACCAGCCAGGACCCGGTGGGCCTCGGCCTCCAGGCCCCAGCCACCGAGCGCCGTGAAGCGGTCCGACAGCCGCCCGTGCTCCTCGACCAGCCGCTGGTGGGTGGCGCCGTCGGCGTCGTCGCGCTCCAGCGCGGCCTCGACCTCGGCCAGGCGGTCACCCACCTCGCGGACCTCGCCGGCGCCGGCCAGCACGTGCTCGAGCACCGTCCCCTCGACGTCGTCGGTGACGTCCTGCGGCAGGTAGCCGACCGTCGTGCCGCCGTGTCGCGCCACGGTCCCGCTGTCCGCCTCCTCGAGGCCGACGACGATCTCGAGCAGCGTCGTCTTGCCCACGCCGTTGCCCCCCACCAGCGCCACGCGCCGTCCCGGGACCAGCTGGAGGCTGACGTCGTGGAACAGCTCGGTGGCGCCGTAGGCCTTGGCGACGCGGGCGAGAGTGATCATCGGCCCACCAGCCTACGCTCGGGTCACGACCGCGAACGACAGCGAGGACCTGCGTGGCTCCTGCTGCTCCCACCGAGACCCGCTCCGGGGACGCGACCGGTCCCGGCAGCGGCGTCCTGGTCGCCATCGGCGCCATCGCGGGGCTGCTGGCGCTGGCCACCGGTGCGGCGCTGCTCTTCGCGATGACGGCTGCCGAGCCGGCGCCCGGGCCGGGCTACGAGGTGCTTGACGACGTCACGGCAGCGGCGACCGTGGAGCGGGCCACGGCGATCGGCGCCGAGCTCGACACCTGGTGGGGCGGGCAGTTCCCGCGGCACGCGGCAGGCGCGTTCACGCCGGTGGCGGCGCGCCTCACCGACGGCGACGACGGCGTGCTGTGCGACGGCGAGGCGGTCGTCCCCGACGACGACCTGCTCGACAACGCCTGGGCGGCCCTGTGCCGGGAGGGGCCGGTCGTCGCGTTCGACCCGGCCACGTTCCGCGGCTCGGACGTGGCGCTGCAGGTGATCCTGGCGCACGAGTGGGGGCACGTCGTGCAGGCGCTCGACCCTGCGCTGGACGAGCTCGCCGTCGACCCGACCGCGACGGACGCCGAGTCCGAGCTGCAGGCGGACTGCTACGCCGGTGCCTGGGCCGCGACCGGCATGTCGGTGGACGAGCGCGAGCTCGCGGTCGGTGAGCTGCGGGCCATCGGCGACGGCCCCGAGGTTCCACAGGACGACCCGGACGGCCACGGCACGCCCGACGAGCGTGCGGCAGCATTCCGTCTGGGCGTCACCGGCGGCACCGCCGCCTGCCTGCCCACCGACTTCGACGCGAGGTGACCATGGGCCACATCACCGACGAGACGTTCGCCTTCCTCTTCGACCTCGACGTGCACAACTCCAAGGCGTGGATGGACGACAACCGCGACCGCTACGAGGAGCACTGCAAGCAGGCGCTGTACGGGTTCGTCGAGGCAGTCGCCGAGCCGCTGCACGCGCGGGTGTCGACGCACCTGCAGGCGATCCCCCGCATCCAGGGCGGCTCGGTCTTCCAGATCCACCGCGACACGCGGTTCAGCGACGACAAGACGCCGTACAAGCGCAACGCCGGCTGCTGGTTCTCCCACGACATGGGCGGCAGGGGCGTCACGGCACCGGGGCTCTACCTCCACCTGGAGCCCGGCAACTGCTTCGCAGGCGGCGGCGTGTACCGACCACCGACGAAGGTGCTGAACAAGGTCCGCGACAAGATCGTCGAGCACCGCAGCTCCTGGTCGCGCGTCCGCAACGAGGTCGAGGAGGCAGGCTGGACCTTCGGTGGCGACCAGCTCAAGACGTCGCCACGGGGGTACGACGCCGACGACACGATGATCGAGGACCTGCGCCGGACCTCGTACGTCATCAGTCGCGAGTTCCCCGAGGAGGTCGCGACGCGCGACGACTTCGTCGACGTCTACGTCGGCTGGGCCGAGGAGCAGGCACCGTTCCTGCGCTACCTCTGCCG
>CAYMGL010000262.1:0-3870 GCA_964389945.1 uncultured Actinomycetota bacterium | reverse complement strand
CCAGTACCGCGACGAGCCGCAGGTCACGACCGCGTACTCCTCCGGTGGCGACGACAGCTCGTCGGGCTCCGGCGGCGGCAGCGGTGCCATGGCCGCAGCCTTCGCGTCGGCCGGCCTGGCCGGCGACAACGCCCCCTCGCCCGAGGAGATGGCGCTGGCGGAGGCCGAGCTGCCCGAGGAGCGGGCTGCCGAGGACGCGGACGACGCCGACGAGGCGCCCGCAGCCGAGGCGACCGACGAGCCGGAGACGGCCGAGGCAGCCGAGGAGGCAGCACCCGCGGCCGACGAGGAGGAGTGACCCTCCCGGCCCCGGTGGGCTGACCACCACAGGTCCCGACGACCCCGGCGTTCGCGCCGGGGTCGTCTTCGTGGCATAGGCTGACGGGTCGTATGCACACCTCCCGCACCGCCCCCCGTCTCCGCCTCCTCGCCCTGCTGGTGGCGATGGCCCTCGTCCCGTCGGTCCTCGCCGGCGCAGCGACGCAGGACGACCTCGAGGCGACGCGCGAACGCATCGAGCGCACGATCGAGGAGCTCGAGTCGGTGGACGCCGAGGCGGCGCGTACCGAGGAGCAGGTCGCGGCCGCCGAGGAGCGCGTCGCCGAGCTCGAGGCGGCGCTCAACGAGCTGCTCCTGCAGCTCGAGGCGCAGCAGCAGGCCGTCGACGCCGCGCGCGCCGAGGCCGAGACCGCGGCCGCAGAGCGTGACCGCATCGAGCAGGTGCTCGGCGACCGTGCCCGCCGCGCGTTCATGGGCGGCACCCCTGACCCGTTGCTCATGCTGGGCGGCGAGGGCGGTATCGACGACGTGGCCGGTGCCTTCGACAGCCTGGCGCTGCTCGGTGCCCTGACGGCCCGCGAGGAGGCGTCGGTCGAGACGCTGGACGTCGCGCGCATCCAGGCGGACGCCAGCGCCGAGCGGCTGGACGCCGAGGTGGCGCAGCTCGAGGAGGTCCGGGCCGCGCGTGAGGAGGTGCTGGTCGAGGCCGAACGCGTGCTGACCGCACGGGCCGACGCACTTGCCGACCTCGAGGCGCAGGCAGATCGCCTGATGGCGCAGCAGGAGTCGCTGGAGGCCGAGGAGGCCGAGATCCAGCAGCTGATCAAGCAGCAGCAGGAGGCCGCCCGTCGCGCCGAGGAGGAGCGGCGTCGCGCGGCCGAGGCGGCTGCCGCCGAGCAGTCCTCGTCGTCCGGGTCGTCGTCGGAGCCTGCGCCCGCGCCGCCGCCCCCCTCGACCAGTGGGTGCTACGCCTGGCCGGCGAACGGGCCGGTGACCTCCGAGTACGGGCCGCGCTGGGGACGCATGCACCGCGGCCTCGACATCGACGGCAACACCGGCGACCCGCTCTACGCGGCCCAGTCGGGCACCGTGAGCTACACGGGCTACTACAGCGGCTACGGGAACCTGACGCTGATCAGCCACAGCGACGGGGTCACGACGGCCTACGCCCACCAGTCCTCGTTCGGCGTCAGCACCGGGCAGACCGTGGGTCGTGGCGAGTTCATCGGGCGCATGGGTGCGACCGGCAACGTCACCGGGAGCCACCTCCACTTCGAGACCCGCACCAGCAGTGGCGCCGTCAACCCGCGTCGCTACCTCTGCTGACCAGACCTGGAGGCACGATGCTCGTGATCGGACTCACCGGTGGCATGGGGGCGGGGAAGTCGACCGTCGCGCGGCTGCTGGCCGAGCACGGGGCCCACGTCGTGGACGCAGATGCCATCGCCCGTGAGGTGGTCGAGCCGGGCGAGCCGGCACTCGCTGCGATCGTCGAGGAGTTCGGCGACGACGTGCTGACCGACGACGGGGCGCTGGACCGTGCGGCCATGGCTGCCATCGTCTTCAACGACCAGGAGCGCCTCGCCGCGCTCGAGGCGATCACCCACCCTGCCATCCGCGGCCGGATCGAGGCCCGCCTCGCCGTGCACCGCGAGGAGGACGACGACCGGGTGGTCGTGCTCGACCACCCGCTGCTGGTCGAGACCGGGCTGGCGGACGAGCTCGAGGTGGTCGTGGTGGTCACGGCGCCGGAGGACCTCCGGGTCCGCCGACTGGCCGAGGGCCGTGGCATCGACCCCGAGGACGCCCGCGCCCGGATGCGCAACCAGACCGGCGACGACGAGCGTCGGGCCGCGGCGACGCACGTCGTCGTCAACGACGGGGACCTCGACGACCTGCGTGACCGTGTGGACGAGGTGTGGGCGTCCGTGACCGGCTGAGGTGGCGGCTACGCTGCCGGCGCCGCACAACGACCCACGGGAAGCAACGATGGACAACGACCGCACCGCCTGGATCCTCGTCGCGTTCATGGTGATCACGTTCGTGTTCTTCGCGGCCGGCATCATCGCCCTCGCGTTCTGGGACTTCGCCTGAGGCCGCGTCCGCACGTGTGAGTCGAGGGGGGCTCGGGACAGGTCCCGGGTGCACACCTTCCCGCAACCGATGGGGCACTCGTGCCACACGGCTTGCACACGAGCACCACGACGACCGTCGCCCTCGCAGCAACCGCAGGGCTCCTCCTGACGGCCTGCTCGCCGGGGACCACCGACGACGAGGTGGCGGCGCCCGACGAGACGGTCACACCGTCCGCGACCGTCACGCCGGGAGCGTCCCCGAGCGAGACGGCCGATGACGACCCGTCCGCCCCGAGCCCGTCGGCGACGCCGTCGGACGAGGCCACCCCGATCATCCCGACCGTGGAGACGCCGACCCTCGACACCCAGTGCGTCATCGAGCCGGACCAGCTCGAGCAGGTGGCGAGGATCCGGTACGCGGTGCCATCGAGCTGGAAGGTCGAGGGCCGGTGCGACATCCTGGACCCCGACCTCGAGGAGCTGCCTGACCAGACCGAGGTCGAGGCCGCGGTCTTCGTGTCCACCAGCGGCGTGAGCTATCGCGAGGCGGCCGCACCGGGGGGCGCTCGGGAGGTGCAACGGGTCTGGCTCGGTGCGCGGGCCGGCTACCAGGCAAGCCGCAGCACTGCGGTCTCCACGGGTGAGGCCGCGTCCCCCGAGGGGCAGCCCTCGACCAGCTACCTCGTCGACCTCGATGCCGGTGCGGACGAACATGGTGGCGTGCTGACGCTGTCCACCGGCGTCGCGGAGGGCGAGGGCTACGACCTCGCCAAGGCGGCCCTCGACGCCATCGCCACCACCGTCGTGGTCGAGCCGCCCGCTGAGGACGCAGCAGCCGACGGCTTCGCCGTGCTGCGGTCCGAGGGCGGTGGAACGCCGTTCAGCGTGACCTACGACGGAGCGTGCTTCCGGCTGCGACCGGGGGCGCCGGCCGACGATGCGAGCGATGAGCTGTGCGATCTCGACCCACGCGAGGGTGCCATCGTGACCGGCATGCTGGGCGATGACACCGTCGTGGGGTACGCGCCACCGCTCGCGATCGCGGTCGAAGGGGCGGCCGACACCACGGTCAACGCCCTGACCGCCAGCATCGAGGGCGGGACCGTCTTCGCACTGCGGGCCGTCGACGTCCCGAGGCAGTTGGTCGCCATCGGGCCCGGTGGTGAGGAACTGGTCACGGCCGAGGTGGCTGCGGGCTGACGAGCAGACCGCCGTCCGGCCTGTCACGGGTCACAAGTACCGTGGCCCGTCACGCCAGACCCGACGAGGAGGGCGTCGTGCCAGAGTTCCGCGTCGTCTCCGACTTCTCGCCCGCCGGTGACCAGCCCGCGGCGATCGAGGGGATCGTCGAGGCGTTCGAGGGTGGCGAGAAGGCCGTGACGCTGCTGGGTGCCACCGGCACGGGCAAGACCTTCACGGCGGCGAAGGCGCTGGAGCGTGTCCAGCGGCCGGCCCTGGTGATCGCGCCGAACAAGACGCTGGCGGCGCAGCTCGCCAACGAGTTCCGGGAGTTCCT
>CAYMGL010000261.1:0-3881 GCA_964389945.1 uncultured Actinomycetota bacterium | reverse complement strand
ACGGGCTGAGCCTCATCAACACGACCCTGGGCATGGCCGTCGACCCGGAGACCGGCCGACCCCGGATCCGCAACACCTTCGGTGGGATGTCCGGCCCCGCGATCCGTCCGATGGCCGTGCGGGCCATCCACCAGGTCCACCAGGCGCGTCCGGACGTGCCGATCATCGGGATGGGCGGCGTGCGGACCGTCGAGGACGTCGTCGAGTTCGTCCGCGTCGGCGCGTCGGCCGTGGCGATCGGCACGGCGAACTTCGCCGACCCGCTGGTGACCAAGCGCCTCGTGGAGGGCCTGCGGGCGTGGCTGGCAGCGCGGGAGATCCCCACGATCGCCGAGCTGCGTGGCACCGTGCAGCCGTGGACCTGAATGGAGGCACCGTGACGACCCCACCCCCGATCGCCGTGGCACTCGACGTGCCCACGCTCGACGAGGCCGTGGGGCTCGCCGCGGTGCTGCAGGGTGAGGTCGCCGTGTGCAAGGTGGGGCTGGAGCTCTTCGGTGCGCACGGGCCCGACGGCGTGCGACGCATCGGCGAGCACGCGCCGGTGTTCCTCGACCTGAAGCTGCACGACATCCCCACCACGGTGCGCCGCGCGGCGCGCGTGCTCGGGCGCCTCGGGGTCGCGATGGCGACGATCCACGCGTCCGGGGGAGCGGCGATGGTCGCGGCGGCCGTGGAGGGCCTGGCCGCAGGGCACGACGACGCCGGGCTCGAGACGGACCCGCCGATCGCGCTCGCCGTGACGGTGCTGACGTCGATGACCGACGAGGACCTCGCCAGCGTCGGTGCCCCGCCGGCGGCGCACCAGGTGCCTGCGCTCGCGTCATTGGCGGTGGAGGCAGGGGCGCAGGGCCTGGTGTGCGCCCCGACGGACGTCACCGCGGTGCGGGGGGCCGTCGGACCGGACGTCACGCTCGTGACCCCCGGGGTCCGACCGAGCTGGGCTGCGTCGAACGACCAGGCCCGTGTCGCGACGCCGGCGGAGGCCCGGGCCGCCGGTGCGGACCTGCTCGTGATCGGGCGGCCGATCACGCGGTCCGACGACCCGGCCGGTGCGGCGCGCCGGATCGGTGACGAGCTGCGGGCGGCCGTCTGATGGCGCTGCTGGACGAGCTCAAGGCGCGCGGGGCCTACCAGCCGGGCCACTGGGAGCTGAAGTCGGGGCGCCACGCCGACGTGTTCCTCCAGGCGACGTTGGCCCTGCAGGACCCGGCCTTCGCCCGCCGGATCGGCCGGCAGCTCGCCGACAAGCTCCGTGAGGAGCACGAGGCCGACGTCGTCGCCGCGCCGGGGGTCAGCTCGATGGTGCTGGCGTTCGTCGTCGCCGAGGGCCTCGCAGCCCGGATGATCTGGTTCGAGGAGGGCAAGCGCGGTCACGGTCTCCGCCGCGGTCAGCGCGTGCACCCCGGTGACCGCGTCCTGGTGGTCGAGGACGTGCTCACGACGGGTCGCACGGCCCAGCGGTCGGCGGCGTTCATGACCCGCAAGGAGGCGGACGTCGTGGGCTTCGCGGCCATGATGGACCGCTCGACGGCGACGCACCCGCTGCCGTGGCCCGCGACGTCGCTCGTCCAGGAGCCGCTCGTCACGTACGAGCCGGGCGACTGCCCGATGTGCGCGGACGGCGTCCCGGTCGAGGACCCCAGCCGCTGATCAGGCGCCCCACTCGGCGCGGTAGGCCGCGATGCGGGCCACGTCGTCCGCCGTCAGGACGTCGCGCTCGGCACGCAGGAACGCCACCAGGTCGTCGATGTGCGCGACCGCCGTCGCGGTGAGGTCGTACTCGTCGGCCACGACCTCGAGGGCGGCCCGATCGCTGTCGGGTGCACGTTCCGCGCGGTCGACCGCGATGACCAGCCCCACGACGTCGACGTCCGGCGCCACGGCCTGCAGCTTCGGGATGGTCTCTCGGATCGAGGTCCCGGCCGTCGTCACGTCCTCGACGATGACGACGCGGTCACCGTCGGCCGGCAACTGGCCCACGAGCACCCCACCCTCGCCGTGGTCCTTGGCCTCCTTGCGGTCGAAGCAGAAGCCCACCTCGCGGTCCTGGAGCTCGCTCAGTGCCTGCGCCGTCGCGACGGCGAGCGGGATGCCCTTGTAGGCAGGACCGAACAACAGGTCGACATCGGTGCCGAAGACCTCGTCGATCCTGGCCGCGTACAGCCCGGCGAGCCGGCTGACCTGCCGCCCGGTGCGCACGCGCCCGAAGTTGAGGAAGTACGGCGTCGAACGGCCGGACTTGGTCGTGAAGTCGCCGAACGTCAGCACCTCCGCGTCGAGGAGGAGGTCGGCGAGGGCGGCGAGTCGGGCGGTCGATGACAACGGGCGTCCTGGATCGGCGGCTGCCCCGGACGCTACTGCCGGCCGCCTACGGTCCAGTCGAGTGTGCTCCCCACTGCGTCAGAGAGCGCTGGGGGCACACTCGACGGACGGGAGGGACACGGATGCGCATCGGTGTGTTGCTGCTGCCGCACATCGGCCCACGGCCGGCCATGGCGCGGGCCGCGGAGCTCGAGGCGATGGGCTTCGACCACCTCTGGACCTACGACCACCTCGCGTGGCGCAGGTTCGCCGACGGGCCGTGGCACGCGATCTACCCCTGGCTCACGGCCGTCGCGACGGCGACCGAGCGCATCCGGCTGGGGACGATGGTGGCCAACCCCAACGTCCGCCACCCGGTGGTGCTGGCCAAGGACGTGCTGACGCTCGACCACGTGTCGGACGGGCGCGTCACGCTGGGCATCGGGGCCGGCGGGACCGGGATCGACCACCGGGTGCTCGGCCAGGAGCCGCTGTCGCCGCGGCAGCGGGCCGACCGTTTCGAGGAGTGGGCGTCGATGCTCGACCGCCTGCTGCGTGGCGACACGACCGACCATGCGGGGGAGTGGTTCTCGAGCGTCGATGCCCGCATGCAGCCCGGGTGCGTGCAGGAGCCCCGTGTCCCGCTGGCGATCGCGGCCGCCGGTCCACGACTGCTGCGCTACGCCGCCGACCACGCCGACGCCTGGATCACCGAGGGGGACCGGTCGGGCCCGGACCCCGACCGCAGTGCTGCCGGCACGGAACGCGCGGTGCAGTGGCAGTGGGGCCGGATCGAGGAGCGGTGCGCCGAGACCGGTCGTGACCCGGCCGAGCTGGACCGCATCCTCCTCGCCGGCAACACCGAGGAGCAGCCGCTGGCGAGCGCGGACGCCTTCGAGGACTACGTCGGGCGCTACGCCGCCCTGGGGATCACCGACGTCGTCGTCCACCACCCGGTCGCAGGCGACCCGGTCTGGGACCAGGACCCGGCGGTCCTCGAGGAGATCGCCGAGCGGTTCACTCAGTAGTGGTAGGGGAACTGCGACCAGTCGGGGTCGCGCTTCTCGAGGAACTGGTCGCGGCCCTCCTGCGCCTCGTCGGTGCCGTAGATCAGCCGTGTCGCCTCGCCGGCGAAGACCTGCTGGCCCACCAGACCGTCGTCGGTCAGGTTCATCGCGAACTTGAACATGCGCGTGGCCGTGGGGGACTTGCGCAGGATCTCAGCGGCCCAGCGGATGCCCTCGGCCTCGAGCTCCTCGTGGGGGACGGCGCGGTTGGCGGTGCCCCAGGCGACCGCCTGCTCGGCGCCGTAGGTCTCGCCCAGCAGGAAGATCTCACGGGCCACCTTCTGGCCGACCTGCTTGGCGAGGTAGGCGCTGCCGAAGCCACCGTCGACGGAGGCGACGTCGAGGTCGGTCTGCTTGAACCGGGCGTGCTCGCGGCTCGCGATGGTGAGGTCGCACACGACGTGCAGCGAGTGGCCACCGCCGGCGGCCCACCCGTTGACGAGCGCGATGACGACCTTCGGCATGTGCCGGATCAGGCGCTGCACCTCCAGGACGTGCAGCCGCCCGCTG
>CAYMGL010000260.1:0-3882 GCA_964389945.1 uncultured Actinomycetota bacterium | reverse complement strand
CGGCGAGCTCCGTCGCGTCGAACGCGAGCGACAGGGCCGTGTGGATGTCGTCGGTGGCAAGTGCCTCGGCCCCGAGACGCTGCGCCCCGGCCGTGGTCGCGGAGTCGTTGGCCTGGACGGCCGCGGCGACGGCGATGATGCCGGCGACCAGCGCTGCGGCGCCGAGGAGCGTCCCGATGCGGAGGGCACGCCGCAGGCGCTCGTTGGTCCGGGCCGTCCGCTCGGCGCGAGCCTCGACCCGCCGCTGCTCCCGCACCGTGAGCTCATGGCTCGCATCGAGGAACGCCTGCTCGACACCCGTCAGCGTCGGTGACCGTCGTTCGCGCCACTCCAGCGCCTCGGCGAGCCGCATCCCCCGGTACAGCTCGCTGTCGGGCCGGCCGAGGTCGTCCCAGTCGGTCGCCGCCACGCTGAGGTGTCGGAGCAGTCGCTGACCGACCACGTCCTCGTCCAGCCACGACTGGAGCCGCGGCCAGGCGCGCGCGAGTGACTCGTGCGCCAGCGAGAGGAACTGCCGGTCGGCCGTCACGAGGCGGGCGGCGACGAGGCGCTCGGCGATCGCGCGCCGCGTCGGGTCCTCGTCGACGTGCGTGCGCGACAGCGGCACCGCGACCAGCGCGCCGTCCTCGCCGACGTTCACCATGCGGAGCAGCAGGTCACGCATGACCGCGCGCCGCCGCTCGTCGATCCGCGCGTGGACGTCCTCGGCGGTCCGTGCAACCGCGCCGCGGATTCCCCCGGCGGCCGCGTAGCCGGCGGTGGTCAGGGTTCGACCCTCGCGGCGTTCCCAGGTGCTCCGCAGCACGTGCGACAGCATCGGCAGCGCACCCGGCTCCCGGGTGACCTCGGTGACCAGCAGGTCGACCAGTCCCGGCTCCACGACCAGCCCCGCGCGGCGCGCCGGCTCCTCGATCACCCGGCGCAGTGCGTCCTCGTCCATCGGACCGAGCAGGAGCAGGCCCCGCTCGACGATCCCGGCGAGGGGGCCTGCCGCGAACTCCCCGAGCCGGTCGGACCGGACAGTGAGGACGAGTGCGGACCGGTAGACCTGGGAGGCCAGCAGCTCGACCACCCGGACGAGGTCGGCGTCGTCGACGTCCGGCGCGGTCAGTGCCTCCAGCTGGTCCACGACGACGACGTCCGGTCGGTCCTGGACGGCCGGCAGCTCGCGGTCGAGCGTGGGGCCGGCCGTGAGCACGACGACCTCGGCTCCGTCTGCCCGGAGCCGCGAGGTGACGCCGGCGCGGACGAGTGACGACTTGCCGGACCCGGACGGCCCCGCGACGACGAGCAGGCCCTGGTCCCGGAGCCGCTCGAGGCAGGTCTCGACCTCCCGCTCCCGACCGAGGAAGTCGTCGGCGTCCCCGCTGCCGAAGGCGACCAGCCCGGGCCACGGGCACCGGGTCGTGCTGGTCGGCCGTGCCTCGGGCACGGCCAGGGCGTCGTCGTGCACCAGCACCTGCTGCTGGAGCTCCTCCAACGCGGGCCCGAGGTCGAGCCCGAGCTCGCGTGCCAGCACGGCCCGCGCCCGCGTGATCGTGTCCAGCGCCTCGGCCGCCTGGCCGCACTGGTACTGCGCGCGTGCGAGCAGGCACCAGCGGCTCTCCCGGAGCGGCTCCTCCTCGACGAGACGCACCGCGGGTCCGAGCGCATCGTGGGGTCGCCCCGCCCGCAGCAGGGCATCGACGCGCAGCTCTTGGGCCTGCTCCTGGACGCCACGCAGCCGTTCGCGCTCGACCCGGGCCCGGTGCCAGTCGTCGAGGTCGGTCAGGGCCCGACCACGCCACAGTTCCATTGCCGTGTGCAGCACGTGCTCGGCACGGTCGGGCTCGCCGAGCGCGAGGAGCTCCCGGGCCTGCGTGACCATGGTCTCGAAGCGCCGCAGGTCGACGTCGTCGTCGGCGACGGTCAGGCGGTAGCCGTCCGGTGCGGTCTCGATGGCGTCCTGTCCGAGCAGCTTCCGCAGCCGCGAGATGCAGCCGTGGACGATCTTGACACTCGAGGCTGGTGGCTCGTCGCCCCACAGTGCCTCGCTGAGCAGGTCCACGCTCGCCGCGCGGTCCGTCGAGATGGCGAGCGCCGACAGGACGGTGCGGTCGCGTGGTGAGAGCCCGTCGACGTTCCCGTCGACGCGGACCGGCCCGAGCAGTGCGATGCGCATTCCTCCAGTGTCAGCGGCCGGTTCCTGCCGTCAAGGGGGTCGATACCCCGTCGATACCGGTCCGGAGGCACGGCTGATACCGCGCGGCTGCGGGCCGGGCGGGCCGGCGTCGGGTGCCTCGCGCCCGCTACCGCCCCGATACCGCTCCGGCACCGGTCCGGCACCGGTCGGTGGCACACAGGTGGCAGGCGTCCGGGGCAGCCGGGCGGCCACCACCGGAGACAACGATGAGTACCTACACCACCCCCCACGTCCGCCACGTCACCACCGAGCGCGCGATCCTCGCCCTGATCGCGGTGGCAGCGGTGCTCGCCACCGTGTCGGGCGCCCGCATCACCTGGCCGGCACCGAGCGCGCCGGCGCCACCCAGCGACACCGTCACCAGCCCCGACACCGGGCACGCCGACCGCGTCGCGGCGGCGGCCGCCGAGGCGAGCAGCCTCCGCGAGGTGGCCCGCACCGTCCCGGGGACGGCTGCGGTGCTGGCCGACCGCATCACCCTGCTCGACCTGGTCACCGCCGGCGTCCTGCCGGTCGCCGCGGCCGAGCCGAGCCCGGCGACGCCGCCGACGTCCGTCGCCGTGCAACAGCGTGATCCCGTCGCCACGGCAGCCACGATCCAGGCTCGCGAGGAGCTGCGAGGGTTGCAGGAGCTCCTCCGCGTGTCCCCGGGACTCGCTCCGGAGCTGGCCGAGGAGATGGCAACGCTCGACGCCATCGCTCGTGGTGTTGTGCCGTCCCGCACCTGGACACCCTGAGGTGCGCCGGTGCGAACGTGTCACTGACAGATGCATCGAGCAGCACAGATGGCCCGGTCCAGGACCGGGCCATCGTTCTGCAGCCTGCTGCCGCTGCCCGCGTCGCTGCGCCGGCCGCGACCGCAGCCCCCGCCGACGTCCTGCGCGCACCGGGGACGTGACCGGTCAGCAGTCCTCGAGCACCGAGGTGTCGCCGAGTTCCATCTCGACGTCCACGGCGGGGACCTGGTCGGACTCGAGCGTCGCGCGGTAGATCGTGCTCTGACCGATCTGCTCGACCTCGACGTCGGCGGTCTCTGCGGTCATGCCCTCGGCCGCGTAGCGCAGGGCGACACCCTCCTCGCGGACGAGGGCGATCGTGACCTCGCCCTCGGTGGTGGCGAGCACGGCACCGTCCACGCCGTTGCAGGAGGTCGCGATCGGCACGCGCTGGCCGTCGAAGGTCAGGCCGACGGTGAGCAGCTGGCTGCCACCCGCGGCGGCGTCCTCGTCGTCGGCTGCTTCGTCATCGGTCTCGTCCGCGGCGGTCTCGTCCTCGGCGGCTGCGTCGTCGTCCGTGTCGTCGTCGGCGGGCTGCTCGACATCGGTGCCGGTCCCGGTGTCGGTGGCTTCATCGCCCGCGCACGCGGCGAGCAGCAGCGCGGCCGCAGCCACGGCGGTCAGGGAGCGTCGGATGGTCATGTGCTGGTCCTGGTTCCTTCGGGAGGCCGTCGGGCAGGTCTGCCCACCCACTGGACGCAGACCGTGCGCCAGTGGTTGCCACGACTGCTGCCCTGTGCGCAGGCCGCGCTCACCGTCCGCGCCACTCGTGGCGCAGCAGTCCCGGGAGGAGCGAGTCGTGCCACAGCCCGTCCAGGTGCAGCACCTCGCGGCGGCGCCCCTCGTGACGGAACCCGAGTCGCTCGTAGACACGTATGGCGCCGCCGTTGAAGGCGAACACGTCGAGGCCGACCCGGTGTCAGC
>CAYMGL010000259.1:0-3899 GCA_964389945.1 uncultured Actinomycetota bacterium | reverse complement strand
CGTCGAGGGTCGAGTACTCGTCGTACCAGATGCCGGCCGCCGCGCCGATGCGCGCTGGCGCTCGCTCTGCGCGAGCACGTGCCTGACCGTCCGCGTACCCGGTCCGGATGCCCGCCACGAGATGACCACCGGCCTCCGCGTAGGCGACGAGGAGTTCGAGGATCCGGTCGGTGGCGACATAGAGGCTCGGCACCACGAGCACTGGGTGTTCGGCGACCAGCGACGGCGCGTCGTCGATCAACTGCTCGACGTGGAGGATCCGTGCCTGCACGCCGGCCTCGAACGCGCCGCGGTAGAAGCTGTCGAAGATCCGCAGGTAGGCATGCCGGTCGGGCGCACCGTCCTCGGTGGCGAGTGGCGGATCGAACTCGAAGCTGCGCTTGGTGTCCGTCGAGTAGAGCAGTGTGACGTCGGCGTCGGGCACGTAGCCGACAAGGAGTGGCTCGATCGCACGGAGTCGCCGACCGAGGGCACTGACCTCGCTGTAGATGCGTCCTGGCCGTCCGCTGTGTGGCAGCACGCCGCCCCAGTACGTCTCGATGCCGACGTGGAGCGTCTGCCACTGCCAGTACTCGATCATCCTGGCGCCGCGCGACACCAGCGCGAGTCCCGCCAGCTCGATCTGGCCCGGGTACGGGACGTGCTGCTGCCAGTGTGACTGACCGATGGACTGGGCGTTCGTCTCGGTCACCAGGAACGGGCGCTGGGCTGAGGACCACATGCGGTCACCCTGTTGGACGAGCCCCCAGACGCCACTGGACCACCAGATCTCCGGCCGCGGGACCTCGACGCCGATCCGGAGGGCCTCCTGCATCTTGTAGTAGGGGTTCCCGGCGGTGACGTCGAGGCACGCGACGAGCGTGACGTCGTGCACTGCAGGACGTTCGTACGAGATGCAGGTCGTCACGAACTGGTCGGGCGTGGCGTACTCACGGACGATCTCGGCCTGCCACGTGATGAAGTCGGCGACGAGGGTCTGCTGGAACCGTCGCCACTCCAGCTGGTACTGCGGGGAGTGGTTGCCGTCGGGTCGCCACAGCTCGGTGAAGTCCCGCAAGCGGTGCGACCAGTAGGTCAGGCCCCACTCGTCGTTGAGTCTGTCGACGTCCCCGTAGGCGTCCCGGAGATGGTCGACGAATGCTTCGAAGACGTGCTCGTTGTGCAGCAGGTGGAGTCCGGGCTCGTTGTCGACCTGGAAACCGATGACTGCTGGATGGTCGGCGTAGCGGGCGACGACCTTCCGAATGACGCGTTCCGCGTGGTCGCGGAACACCGGGTGCGCGATGTCGACCTCCTGACGCCACCCCCATGGGTGGCTGACACCGGTCGCGATGTCAGCAGCGATCTCGGGGTGTCGGGTGCTGAGCCAAGCGGGGATCGCGTACGTCGGCGTGCCGAGGATCGCCGCGATGCCGCGCTCGTGCGCTCTGTCGAGCACCGGCTGCAGCCAGTCGAGGGCGAACTCGCCCGGTGAGGGCTCCCAGGTCGACCAGACCGACTCGCCGACGCGGATCACGTTGAAGGAGGCGTCGACCATCAGGTCGAGGTCGTCCTCCAGGGTGCCGGTGCGCCGGTACTCGTCGTAGAAGGCTGCGCCGAACAGGATCCGGTCGTCGTGGTTCCAGCTGGCCATCGGTGCTCCGTTGCAGGGTGGTTCACCACGGCGCTCGGGGCGTCACAATCCCGGCGGCTCAGTCGACGGGATGGTCGCCGATCGCGTCGCGGACGGGGGGTGTGGGGTGGACGATGACCTTGCCGCCACGTCTGGCTGCGGCGACGTCGAAGGCCGCGGCGATCTCGTCGAGGGTGAACCGGTGCGTGACGATCGGGGCCAGGTCCACGAAGCCACCGAGAACGGCGGCGATCGCGCGGGGGTAGGTCTCGTGCATGCGCCGGACGAACGACACGGTGAGACCCTTGCGCCGCGGGACCGACGCAGCGAACGAGGTGCGGTCACCGTCGGGGATGCCGACCAGCGCGACGCGTGATCCCGGTCGGGCGATGTGGAAGGCCTGGGCGACTGCGTCGTCGTCGCCGGACACCTCGAAGGTGACGTCGGCGACGCTGTCGAGGTCCTCGGGACTCCCGCCCCGGGGGTCGACGGCCACCGCGCCGAACTCGGCGGCCAGCACCCGACGATGCGCGAGCGGGTCGCTGGCGAGGACCTTGGTTGCGCCGAGCGACTGCACGAGTTGGATGAGGAGCAGGCCGATGGGGCCGCAGCCGATGACGGCGACGGTGTCGCCGGCGGTGACGTGCGCGAGCCGGGTGGCGTGGAGTGCGACGCCGAGCGGCTCGAGCAGCGCACCGTGGGCGTCGCCGATGGACTCGGGGAGCGTGTGGCAGGCGCGATCGGGCCACGTCAGGACCGTGCGAAGGGCCCCGTCCTGACGCCCGTGGCCCAGGAAGCGCACGTCCGGACAGAGGTTGCCGCGGCCGGCCATGCACTCGTGACATGACATGCACGGCACCGCGGGGTCGATCGCGACGAGTTCGCCGTCGCGAGGTCCTCCGAGGACGACGCCGGCTGCTTCGTGCCCGACGACCAGGGGCTCCTCGATCGCGGCGTCACCGATGCTGCCCTCCGACCACCAGTGGAGGTCGGAACCACACAGCCCCACCGCTGTCGGCCGGATGACGAGGTCGTCCTGACCGGACGTGGGGGGCTGTTCGTCGTGGAGTCGGATCACTCCGGCAGCGTGCAGGCGCGCCGACCTCATCGAGGGCTCCTCGTCGTCGGTGATTGGAACCGGTGGTGGACGCCGTCGGTGTCGTCCACCACCGGTGGTGTCAACGGTCGATGCCTCGACCGCGCCGGCGGGCGCGAAGCCCGTCGATGAAACTGGTGGCGTCGGTGTCGCCGGTGATGGCCAGCACGTCGATGCCTGTGATGACGGCGTAGTCGCGCAGCATCTCGGTGGTCACTGCGTAGCTCATCGAGGTGTGGTGGGCGCCACCGGCCTGGATCCAGCACTCGGCAGAGGTGGCGAGGTCCGGCTGCGGGCGCCAGACGGCGCGTGCGACCGGCAGCTTCGGGAGGTCGGCCGGCGGGTCGATCACCTCGATCTCGTTCACCGCGAGCTGCATGCCGTCACCCATGTCGATGAGCGAGGCGACCACGGCGTCACCGGCGTGGGCGTTGAACACCAGGCGCGCCGGGTCCTCACGATCACCGATCGACAACGGGTGCACCTCGACGGCCGGCCGCCCCTCGGCGATCGACGGGCAGATCTCCAGCATGTGTGCACCGAGCACCAGCTCCTCGCCGGGGGCGAGGTGGTAGGTGTAGTCCTCCATGAATGAGGTGCCGCCGCCGAGCCCGGTCTCCATGACCTTCATCGCGCGGACGAGGCCTGCCGTCTTCCAGTCGCCCTCGCCACCGAAGCCGTGACCGTCGGCCATGATGCGCTGGGCGGCGATGCCGGGCAGCTGGCGCAGGCCGTGCAGGTCCTCGAAGGTGTCGGTGACGGCGACGGCGCCGAGCTCGTCGATGAGCAGGCGCATGCCGAGCTCGATGCGGGCCGCCTCGCGGACCGAGTCGTGACGGTCGCCGCCGGCCTGGAGCTCAGCGGCGACGCTGTAGGTGTCGGCGTACTCCGCGCACAGGGCGTCCACCTGGTCCTCGGCGATCTTCTCGATCCGCGTGACCAGATCGCCGACGCCGTAGTAGTCGATCTTGTAACCGAACCGCCGCTCGGCCTCGTTGCGGTCACCGTCGGTGACGGCAACCCGACGCATGTTGTCACCGAGGCGCGCGATGGTCCCCTGCGAGAGGTCGCGGTGGGCGGCGGCGGCCCGCATCCATGCGTCGACGCGCACGTGCACAGCCGGGTCCTGGTGGTGACCGACGACGACCTTGCGCTCGAGCCCGATCCGGGTGCAGATGTAGCCGAACTCGC
>CAYMGL010000258.1:0-3906 GCA_964389945.1 uncultured Actinomycetota bacterium | reverse complement strand
TGTCGAACCAGATCAGCTGGGCGCCGGTGTTGACGACGTGGCCGAGGTACTCGGGGTCGGTCGGGTCGGTCACGCGCAGCGCTGCGACACCGGTCGTGACGCCGACGAGCACGTACTCGTCCCCGCTGCGCGGGTCCACCCACGCCCAGACGTCGGAGACGCCACCGCCGGTGAGGACGTCGCCGTTGACCTCGGCCAGCAGCTCGCTGGCGGGGACGAACGACTGCAGGTCGATGTCGTTGCACTCGAAGCTGACGCCCTGGACCGTGGCGGTCCCGGTCGTCTCGTCACAGGCAGCCGGGCCGGCGCGGCCGTCGAGCGCGGCGAGTTGCGCGGAGGCGACGGCGTCGGCCTTGCTGCCGGTGTGGTCGCGCTGCGACTGGAGGGGGGAGAGCGGCGACAGGGCCAGGCCGGCGAGGGCCAGCGACGCCGCGAGGACGTTGCGCAGTCTGGTGTTCATGCGTGGTTTCCGTGGTGAGGGGTGGACCGGGTGCGGGACGACCAGGTCGTGTCTCGAACCTACGAACGACGCGCCCCGGGCCTCGTGGGACAACGACCCCAGGCACGGCCGGGACGTAGCCTCACTCGTCCGGCTGCCGCGCGGCGACGGCCGCACCTCACGCCAGCAGGGGGCCGAACGGTGGAGATGGACGTCGAGCAGGTCACGACCGACGACGGCACGACGGTTGTGACGCAGCGCATCCCCGGCGTGCGATCGGTGGCGGTCGGTGCCTGGGTGGTCGTGGGGAGTCGCGACGAGGCCGCGGACGAGCACGGCTGCTCGCACTTCCTCGAGCACACGCTGTTCAAGGGGACCGCGCGCCGCACGGCCCGCGACATCGCCGAGGAGTTCGACGCGATCGGCGGTGACCTCAACGCGTTCACGACCCGCGAGCTCACGTGCTTCCACGCCCGTGTCCTCGACCGCGACCTCCCGCTGGCCGTGGACGTCATCGGTGACATGCTCACGTCCGCGCGCAACACGACGGAGCACGTCGACGCGGAGCGGCAGGTCGTCCTGTCCGAGATCGACATCCACAACGACACGCCCGAGGACCTCGCCGGGACCGCGCTCGTGTCGCAGGTGGTCGGCGACGACCCGCTCGCACGGGACGCCCTGGGCACGGCGGCCAGTGTGACGGCGATGCCGCGCGACCGGGTGCACGACTTCTACGAACGGTGGTACCGGCCGACGAACCTGGTCGTCGCCGCGGCCGGCAACCTCGAGCACGACGCGCTCCGCGAGCTCGTCGCGACCCATCTCGGCGACCTCGGGCGCGGGGGCGGGCAGCGGCCGGTGCGCACGCCGCCGGCGGCGGTGCCGGCCGCCAGCACGTCCCTGCTGCAGCGGCCGACCGAGCAGGTCCACGTCGCCATCGGGGGTGCCGGCGTCACCCTGTCCGACGGCCGTCGCGCGACGCTCGGCGTGCTCGACACGATCCTCGGCTCGGGGATGTCGTCGCGACTGTTCCAGGCGGTCCGTGAGGACCGCGGGCTCGGGTATGCGACGTACTCGTGGACGAGCTCGTGGAGCGACGCCGGCATGTGGGGTGTGTACGGCGGTGTCGCGCCGCCCCGTTTCGAGGAGCTCGTCGAGGTCCTGCTCCACGAGCTCGACCGCCTGCCCGGGAGCCTCACGGAGGAGGAGGTGGCCCGCGCCCGCGGCAGCCTCCAGGGAGCGGTCGTGCTCGGGGGTGAGGACGTCGGGTCCCGGATGAGCCGCCTCGGCCGGTGGGTCACGGCTGGTCTCCCGGTGCTCGACACCGACGCGGTGCTGCAACGCATCGCGCAGGTCACGCTCCAGGACGTGCGGGTCCTGGCCGAGGAGGTCCTCGGCGGGGTGCGCCACCTCGCCGTCGTGGGGCCGGTGGACGAGGGCGCCGTGGCGCTGCCCTGACCGGCCAACCTGCCTAGGGTCGCAGGATGGACGCGTACCGCCCCCTGCGGACCGCGACGTGGGCGCTGGTCGCCTTCACGGTCGCGTTCGTCGCTGCTGGGCTGCTCGGCTGGGGCCCACCCGCCGCCAACGAGCAGGCCATCGGCGAGGTGTCGCGCTGGTGCGAGCGGGTCGCGCCCGGGCTGCTGCGCGAACCCGCGAACACGCTCGGCAACCTCGGCTTCGTGCTCGTCGGGCTGGCGATGTTCCGCACGCTCGCACGGGACGAGGTCGAGGGGCGCGCGGGCCGGAGCCCCTTCCACGGCAACCGTCCGCTGCCGCTGCTCTACGCGGCGGCGGCGACCTTCCTCGGTCCGGGCTCCATGGTCATGCACGGCAGCCACACCTTCTTCGGGGCGTGGCTCGACAACGTCTCGATGGTTGCGTACATCCTCGTGCCCTGGCTGGTCAACGTCGCCGCGTTGGCGGGCTGGGCAGCCGGCACGGTCCGGCGCGTGCATGCGGTGGTGCTCGCGGCCTACGCCGTCCTGTACTGGCTCTTCGGGTCCGATCTCGGCATCGGGCTCGACCTGTTCGGGCTGTCGATCGCGCTGTGGATGATCTCGGAGGTCCTCCACCGGGCGTGGTCACCGACCGTGCGGTGGGCGTCGGGGCTGGTCGGGTTCGTCGTCGCGCTCGTCTTCGGGATCAGTCCGGCGGCGATGGCCGCGGCACCGGGGGAGTACTGGTGGGTCGTGCTGTTCTGGCTGCCGGCCGTGCTGGCGACGGGCCCCGCCGGGGCGGTCCGCCGCTACACGCCCTGGTTCTGGGTGGGGGTCGGCTCGTTCCTGCTCGCGTTCACCGTGTGGCAGACGGGGACCGGTGACAGCGCCAGCTGCGACCCGGACTCGCCGCTGCAGGCCCACGCGGTGTGGCACCTCCTCAGCGCCGTCGCGACGTGGAGCTTCTTCCGGTTCCTGCGCACGACGCGACGTGTCGCGACCACGGGGTCGGACGGTCCTCGGTCCGGGGTCCTAGGTCCCGTGTCTGCTGGGTGACCCGCCGGCAGGCTGACTGCAGCCGGTCCACACCGGTCGTCGTCAGGTCCCTGGAGTCACGATGCCACCCGTCACCGAGGTCAGCCGCTTCCTGGGCGTGCTGGCGCTGGTCGCCGGTCCCGGCTCGCTGGTGCTCCTCGCGCTGCGCCGCAGCCAGGTCACGGCCGTCGTCCGCGAGCAGGCGCTGCCGGTGGCAGCGGCGATCGCGACGACGGCCACGCTCGGGAGCCTCTGGTACTCGGAGGTCGCGGGCTTCGTGCCCTGCGAGCTCTGCTGGTACCAGCGGATCGCGATGTACCCGCTCGCCGTCGTGCTGGTCGTCGCGGCCGTTCGACGGGACGATGCGATCGTGCCGTACGCCCGCGTCCTGGCCGGGATCGGTCTGGCCATCAGCACCTGGCACGTCGCGGTGCAGCGCGTCCCGTCGTTGTCGGGCGCGTCCACCTGCTCGACCGACGTGCCGTGCAGCGCCATCTGGGTCGACGTGTTCGGCCTCCTGACCATCCCGACCATGGCCGCGTGCGGCTTCCTCGCCGTGCTCGTGCTGCTCTCGGTCCGCACCCCCGTCCCGTCCTCGCGCTCGACCACCGCGAGCCGTCAGGCGTCCACGCGCGTCCCCGCGCACAGCAAGTGAGCTCCCCCATGGCAACCCGTTCCGCCCGTCGTTCGTCGTCCACCACGCCCCTGGTCGTCGGTGGCCTCCTCGTCCTCCTCGTCGCCCTCGGCATCTCGCTGCTGGGCGGCGACGACGGGGCGCCGTCGGCCGAGTTCGACCTGGCGACCGTCAGCCAGCCCACGATCGAGGGCGCGGCGGTCCCGTCCGGCGCGACCGGGGTCCCCGCGCCGTACGTCGTCGGTGACGCCCTGCTCAGCGAAGGGCAGAACGAGTTCCCGATCGAGGGGGAGGGGACGATGATCGTGTTCCTCGCCCACTGGTGCCAGTTCTGCAACGCCGAGGTGCCGGTGATCAAC
>CAYMGL010000257.1:0-3958 GCA_964389945.1 uncultured Actinomycetota bacterium | reverse complement strand
AACTGGTGAAGACGATCCGGATGAAGGCCGAGATCTCCCAGGAGGAGCTCGCCCGGCGGTTGGACGTGTCCTTCGCGTCGGTCAACGCGTGGGAGCGCGGCCGCACCGAGCCCCGTGCGGTCCACCGCATGAAGCTCGACGAGATGGCCGAGGGCCTGGGCGTCCGGCAGGGTCTCTCGGTCGTCGTCATCGACGACGAGCCCGACGTCTGCGAGCTCGCCGAGGTCATGATCCGGTCGGTCGAGCCGACGGCCATGATCACGACCGCGACGTCCGGGACCGACGGGCTCCTCGCCTGTGGGTCGCTCCAGCCGGACCTGGTCCTGCTGGACCTGCGCATGCCCGGCCTGGACGGCCTCGAGGTCGCAGAGGCGATGAGTCGGACCGAGGGACTCGAGCGCACCGTGCTCGTCTTCGTGACCGGCACCACCACCGGCCCGCTGCGTGACGCCGCCGAGGCGGTGGCGGCCCGCGTGATGACCAAGCCACTGAGCCACCGCGACACGATGGACGTCATCGGGCTCGTCGACGCGCTCGACACCCGGCGCGTCGGGGACATCCGCACCACGACCGAGGAGACCGCGTGACCGCCGAGCTGATCGACGGCAAGGCGCTCGCGGCTGCGGTCCGCGAGCGCATCAAGGGTGAGGTGGCGGCGCTCGAGGCCGAGCACGGCTGGGTCCCCGGCCTGGCGGCCGTGCTCGTCGGCGACGACCCGGCCTCCGAGGTCTACGTCGGGATGAAGCACCGCGACTGCGTCTCGGTCGGGATGCACTCCCGCCAGGAGCAGCTGCCGGCCGACACGAGCCAGGAGGAGCTCGAGGCGCTCGTGGCGGACATCAACGCCGACGACGCGATCGACGGCCTGCTCGTGCAGCTGCCGCTGCCGGACCACCTCGACGAGCGCCGCGTCCAGCGGGCGATCGCCACCGACAAGGACGTCGACGCCCTGCACCCGATGACCGCGGGCCAGCTCGCGATCGGCGAGCCGACGTTCCTGTCGTGCACGCCCTACGGCGTCCTCGAGCTGCTCGAGCACGCCGGGGTGGAGCTCGCGGGCGCCGAGGTCGTCGTGGTGGGCCGCTCCAACCTCGTCGGCAGGCCGCTGTCGACGATGCTGAGCCTCAAGGGACGCGACGCCACGGTCACCCTGGCGCACTCGCGGACCAAGGACCTCGCCGAGGTCACCCGGCGCGCCGACGTCATCGTGGCCGCCGCGGGTCGGCAGGACCTCGTCACCGCCGACATGGTCACCCCCGGCACGGTCGTGATCGACGTCGGGACCAACCGCGCCGAGGACGGCAGCCTCGTCGGGGACGTCGACTTCGACGGCGTCCGCGAGGTCGCCGGTGCCATCACCCCCGTGCCCGGGGGCGTCGGGCCGATGACCCGGGCGATGCTGCTGCAGAACACGCTCGAGGCCGCCCGCGTCCGGCACGGCCTGCCACGCCACGGCTGACCGGCGTCACTCGCCGGTCGCAAGGACCCCGATCAGCTCGGTCCCGAGGTCGGCGAGGACGCGCCCCTTCTCGAGCCAGACGATGCCGTCGTCCCCGGCGACGTCGTCGCCGCGGCCGCGGACCGAGAGGACGACGATCCGGGCCCCGGGTGCTGCGACGCGGACCTCGGCGAGTCCCTCGGTCCCGGTCCGGTCGGGCAGGTTCTGGTCGAGCAGGACGATCCGCGGGCTGCAGTCCGCCAGCGAGCGGACCCCGTCCTCGAAGGTCCGCTCGTCCGCCACGATCTCGAACAGGGTCGACGAGTTGCGCAGCGAGGTGCGGATGAGGGCGGCCGTGTCCGGGTCGTCCTCGATCACGGCCACGGCGATCGTGGGGGCGGTGACCCGCTCACCGGGTCGTGCGACCGGCAGCACGAGCCGCTGTGACGGGTCGGTCGTCGTCGGGGCTCGGTAGGTGCCGCCGTGGGCGTCGACGAGCGAGGTTGTCACGTCGATCGTGAACGGTGCAGTGGGATCGGTCCGGACCGGGGTCGTGCCGTCGACACCGAGCTCGAACGAGGTGCCGTCCCTGGTCGACCCGATGGCGAGCTCGAGCGCCCGCGGACGGGGCTCGACCTGCAGTGCGACGGTGCACATGTTGAGCAGCGCCTGGCGGGCGACGGCCACGTCGATGGTCACCGTGTCCACGGTCCACGACCCCACGAGGGCCGCGTTGGCAGCGGCCAGCTGCGGGTCGAGCATGCGCCGCAGCCACGCGACGAGCACCGAGGTGGGCACGGTGCCGGCACCGCCGGCGTCCAGCCGGACCCGGGCCTGGAGGGCCTGCAGCTCATCGATCGCGCGGGCGGCGTGTCGGTGGATGGCCGACGCGGCGTTCGCCAGCGCGTCCGGGTCGAGCTCCTCGGCGTGCGTCAGCAGGGTCGAGGCGAACCCGCCGATGATCGACAGCGGTGTCCCGAGGCTGTGGCTGATGTCGTCCATCGCGGACAGGTGGAGGGGCTCGTCGCTGTGGGTCACGTTGCGCCCGGCGTCGTCCGACGTCCGGGTGAGCTGCACGGTGAAGCGGCCGCCGTCGTTGCCGCGGAACGTCCGCCGCATGGACCGCACGACCAGCGGCTCGCGTCCGACCGCGGTCGTCGCGGTGACCGTGACGGGCCGTTCCTGGGCAAGGGCCGACGTGACGTCCGCCCGGAGCAGGTCGTCCAGGACCTCGCCCAGGGCGCGCTGCGGGCCCAGGTCCAGCAGGCGGGCGGCTGCGGCGTTCATCCGCAGGACGACGCCGGCCGCGTCGAGCTCCATCGTGGGCGTGCTGGAGAACTCGAAGAGGGCGTCATAGTCCTCGTTCGGCGGCTCCCGCCGACTCGCCCGGCCCTGCATCGACGACTCCTCCATCGCTGCCAACATAGACAGATCGGACAGGCCACACGGCCACGTCCGGGGTCCGGTCCCGTGCCGTGGTGGGTCAGCCGACGACGGCCGCGACGGCAGGCAGGGTGACCAGCGCGACGAGGATCCCGCCCCCGGTGAGTGCGGTCGCGAGACGCTCGTCGAGCCCGGCGTCGATCGCGACGATGCCCGCGGTGACCATCGGCGGCATCGCGGCCTCGAGCATCGCGGTCTCCCACACGACCCCGTCGACGCCCAGCCAGCCGGCGAGCACGTAGACGGCGGCCGGCGCGACCAGCATCCGCAGGCCGAGCCCCACGCCGACCGTCGGCACGGCCCCGAGTGCGGGGATGCGCAGTCGCAGACCGATCGCCAGCATCGTCAGCGGCGTCAGGGTCGCCCCGAGGAACTCGGCCACGTCGGTCACGGGCGCGGGCAGGCCCGTCCAGCGGACGACCACGGCCACCACGAGCGCCACGAAGGGCGGGAAGGTCACCACGCGCCGCGTCACGGAGGCGACCGTCGGTGCGTCGCCGTCGCCCCACCGGGCTGCGACGAACGTGCCCCACGTCGCCAGGGCGAGGAACGTGCCGAGCTGGTCGTAGACGATCGCCGGACCGAGGTGGTCGGGCCCGAGCAGCGCCTCCACGGCCGGGAACCCCAGGAAGCTGGTGTTGCCCAGCGGCACGCACAGGAGCATCGTCCCGGTCACCGTCGGTGACCAGCGCAGCACCCGGGAGAGGACCGCGACCAGCCCGACGAGGAGGACGAGCGTGCCCCAGGCCACGGCGATGGGCACCGCGGTCTCGGCGCGCAGCTCCAGCTGGGGGACCCGCGCGAGCACCAGGCCGGGTAGCGCGAGCACGATGACGACCCGGTCGAGGACCGCGGCAGCGCCGGCTGGCAGCGCACGGGTGCGGCCGGCGACGACGCCGCACGCGAGCAGGCCCAGGACCGCCAGCACTCAGCGCCCTCCCGTGCGGACGAGGCGCAGCGGCCGGCGCCGGCCCAGCAGACGGTCGGGCACGGGCAACCTCGGCGGACGGCACTGGGTGCCTCGACAGTAGGCTCGATCCCCGACGAACCGCACCCGACCACGAGGTTCCCCGTGAC
>CAYMGL010000256.1:0-4005 GCA_964389945.1 uncultured Actinomycetota bacterium | reverse complement strand
GGCAAGAGCGGCACGCTCGACGACGTCACCGCCCTGGCCGGCACGGTCGAGGGACCGGACGGCGAGGCGGCCTACCACGTGGCAGCGATCGCGAACGTGCCCCCCGGTGTGGGCCGGTTCGGCTCCGTGGTCGTCATCAACGACCTGGTCGCCCTGCTCGCCGAGGACGCAGCGGGCTGCACGCGCGTCGCGCCACCCGAGTCGGTCGCGGACGACGAGTTCGTGGTCGGTGGGCTGTACGTCGAGTGCCCGGCGTGAGGCAGGTGGACGTCGCCGTCGTCGGGGCCGGACCTGCGGGTGCCGCGGCAGCGCTCGGCGCCCTGACGGCGCGACCCGGTGCCGAGGTCGTCCTCGTCGACCGTGCGACCTTCCCGCGCGACAAGGTCTGCGGTGACGGGATCGGGCCGGAGGGCGTGGACGTGCTGCACCACCTCGGGGTGGGCCACGTGCTGGACGGTCACCCGGTGCTGCACGACGTCCGACTCCACGCCCCCGACGGCACGGTGGCGGCAGGGGCGGCACCCCGGCCCGGCGTGGTCGTGCCGCGCCGTGTGCTGGACGACCGACTGCGCAGCGCGGCCATCGATGCGGGTGCCGAGCCCGTCGTCGGTCGGGTGAAGGAGCTCGTCGTCGACGGCGACGGCGTCGTGCTCGACGGCTGGCTCCGTGCCCGGACCGTGGTCGGCGCCGACGGTGCCAACGGCGTGGTCCGCCGTGCGGTGGGTGCCACCGCGCAGCCCGACGCGCACCTGGGCATCGCGATGCGCGGGTACGGGCACGCGCCCGGCCTCGACGAGCTCGTCATCGCCTTCGTCGACGACCGCTGGCCGGCCTACGCGTGGGCGTTCCCCGTCGGGGACGGCACGGTCAACGTGGGCTACGGCCCCTTCGACAAGCGCCTGCTGGAGGACGGCAGGGCAGGGCTGGAGGCGTCGATCGCCGCCCACGCCGAGGTGCTCGGCGTCGCGCCCGCACCCGACACGCTGGCTGCCCACCACCTCCCGCTGTCGACCCACCGGCCAGCACCTGCCCACGGCCGCGTGCTGCTGGCCGGCGACGCCGCGAGCCTCGTCAACCCCTTCACGGGCGAGGGCATCTACTACGCGTTGCTGAGCGGCACGATGGCCGGCCGGGCGGCCGTGCGGTTCCCCGACGACCCCGGTGCGGCGTACGCGGCGGCGCTGCGGGCCCGGCTGGGTCGCCACCTGCGTCACACGACCTTCGCCGCCCGCCTCTTCCGCTCGCGGTTCCCCGTGGACGCGAGCGTCGCCGCAGCCGCACGCGACGACGCCGTGCTCGGTGACCTCTGCGAGTTCGCGCTCGGCACCGGCCTGCTGACGCCGCGGCTGGTCGGCGGGCTCACCCGGTCATGGCTGCGACGTCAGCGGTAGACGCGGTCGATCGTGTCGTAGGCCCCCAGCTCGACGTCCTCGACGAACCCCTCGTGGTCGCGCTCGAGGCGTTCCGCCGTCTCGGTCGCGAACGTGACCACGTCCGCGACGAGCAGCTCCGTGGGGTGGGCCGCCTGCACGATGGACGGCTCCACGTCGTAGTCGACCTGGCCCAGGTCGTCGGACAGGGCGTGCGCCTGCGCGAGGGCGCGACCGCACGCATCCGCGTACTCGCCCCAGGTGTCGGTGGACAGCTCGTCCAGGTCGATGTCGTCGCGGAACGGCGCACGCTCCCGCGTCATGAAGCTCGTCCCGTCGATCTCGACCGAGCCGTAGAACACGTCGCCCTGCGCCAGCTGCACGCCCTGCCCGTGCACGATGCGCTCGGCCTTCTCGCCGGCGTCGTAGTCCGTCGGGGGCACCAGGCCGTGCAGGGCCGAGCGCCGGGCACGCTTGAACTCGATGATGACGTCGTCGGTGGCGTCCTCGGACGGACCCTCGAGGAGCGCGTAGTACCGCGCCAGGCCGAGGGAGGCCGTGCCCTGGCCGTGCCGCTTGCAGACGTCCTTGACCCGCAGCTCACCGAGGCGGGTCTCGGGGTCGATGCCGTTGGACTCGACCAGGTCCTCGACGAGCTCCTGGAACTCGTCGACGCGCGACGTGATGGGTTCCAGCTCGGGGTCGTCGGCGCGGAAGCCACGACCCTGCTCGTCGAAGTAGTCGTCCCAGAGCCAGGTCTCGCGGTCCTCCCAGGCCTCGTCGAACAGGCGCTGGATGACGGTCGGGGAGTTGTGCTGCTGGAAGGCGTCCTTCTTCTCGAGCTCACCGTCGGCGTACTTCTCCATCGCCGCCATGTAGCCCCGCACGAACGAGCGCAGCACCTCGGCACGTTCCTCGTCGTCCAGGCCGCCCTCCTCCTCGGCGGCGATCCAGAAGCCCACCGCGCCGCGCTTGATGTCCCACGTGAACGGTGCGTAGAGCGCCTCGTCGAAGTCGTTGACCGAGAAGATCGGGACGCCGTCGGCGTTCGGCATCACGCCGAAGTTCTCCGGGTGGACGTCACCCAGGGCCAGCACGGTCGGCATGTGTGCGTCCGCCCCGACCATGTCGCGGTAGAACAGCAGGGCGGTGCCCCGGAAGAAGCTGAACAGCGAGTCGGCCAGCTCGTCGAACTTCTCACGCGTCCCGCTGGCCTCCTCGACGATGCGCGTGGCGTGGTCCTCGCGCAGCGTGGAGCGCACGTGCTGTCGCCGGTCGTGCCCGGTGAGCAGCCGCGGGGGCACGATCTGCTCGCCGTCGGCGATCCGCTCGGCCAGCTCCCGGAACGACTCGACCCGGCTGGTGGCCTCCACCACGGGGGTGATCGTGCCCTGGTCCTCGCTCGCCACTGGATGCTCCTGGGTCGTCCGTCGGCCGTCGGCCGCGACGTGTCCCCGGCCGCCGGTCGGTACTCGGCCGGCCCGCCACGATCGCCTGATCGGCCGCAGCAGGATCGTCCTCGCTGCGTAGGCTCGGGCGCATGAGCACACCTGCACAGCCCGACCTGCCCGCCACGCTCGGAGCGCTGCGCGCCAGTGGGTGGCGCGACCGCTCCGTCCGCGACGAGGTCCGCGAGAACCTCGTGGCCCGGCTGCGCGAGGACCGACCACTCGTGGCCGACGTCATCGGCTTCGACGACACGGTGCTGCCCGACCTCGAACGGGCGCTGCTCGCCGGGCAGGACGTCATCCTGCTGGGGGAGCGGGGTCAGGCGAAGTCGCGCATCGTCCGCAGGCTCGCCGAGCTGCTCGACGAGTGGCTGCCGTACGTCGACGGCTGCGAGCTGCACTCGTCGCCCGACCGGCCGCTCACCCAGCACGCCCGCGAGCTCGTCGCCCGGAAGGGTGACGAGACCCCCATCGCCTGGCTGCACCGCAGCGAGCGGCTCAACGAGAAGCTGGCCACCCCCGACATCGCCGTCGCGGACCTGGTCGGCGACGTCGACCCGATCAAGGTCGCCGAGGGCCGCCACCTGTCGGACGAGGGCACGATCCACTTCGGCCTGCTGCCGCGGACCAACCGCGGGATCTTCGCGGTCAACGAGCTGCCCGACCTGCCCGAGCGCATCCAGGTGGCGCTGCTCAACGTCCTCGAGGAGCGCGACGTGCAGGTCCGCGGCTACCCGATCCGGCTCGAGCTGGACCTGCTGCTCGTCGCCACCGCGAACCCCGACGACTACACCAACCGCGGGCGGATCATCTCGCCCCTGAAGGACCGCTTCGGCGCGCAGGTCCGCACCCACTACCCCCGGACGATCGCCGACGAGGTCGCGATCGTGCGGCAGGAGGCGGCACCACCACCGGGTGACGTGGCGGTGGACGTCCCGCAGTTCCTCGAGGAGGTCGTGGCCGGACTGACCCACCACCTGCGACTCGCCGACGAGGTCAACCAGCGCTCGGGCGTCTCGGTGCGGTTCACGATCGGTGCCTACGAGACGATGGTCGCCGGTGCCGTGCGCCGCGCCGTGCGCACCGGCGCCGACCGCGCCGTGCCCCGGGTCGTGGACCTGTGGCCGGTCGTGGACGCCGCGCTCGGCCGCGTCGAGTTCGACACGCTCGAGCAGGGCAACGAGCCC
>CAYMGL010000255.1:0-4018 GCA_964389945.1 uncultured Actinomycetota bacterium | reverse complement strand
ACAACCGCGACATCCTCATCGGCACGGTGGCCGCGATGATCGCCACCGCGATCACGTTCCTCGCCCGCATCGCGATGTGGGGCGCGATCCTCGGTGGGCGTGGCGGCGACCGCGACGGCGGCGGGGCGTTCGCGCAGCTGGCGCTGGTCTTCCTCGCGCCCATCGCCGCGATGGTCATCCAGCTGGCCGTGACCCGGAGCCGCGAGTCGCTGGCCGACCGCACCGGTGCCGAGCTGACCGGCGACCCGATCGGCCTCGCCAACGCGCTGCGCAAGCTCAAGGCCGGCAGCGAGTCGCCCGGGCTGCTGCGCCGTGGTGGTGTGCCGGCCGAGACGAACAACGCCTTCAGCCACCTCTACATCACCGCACCGTTCGGCGGCCGCCAGCAGCTGGCCAAGCTGTTCTCGAGCCACCCGCCGATCGACGAGCGCATCGCGAACCTCGAGGCGATGGCGCGCGACATGGGCAGCTCCGGCGGCGGTCCCGACGCACCCCCACCCGCCTGGCCCGACGCCTGACACGCCGCCCCTGCCCCCGCCCCCGCCCTCCGCGGTCGAGTGTGCTTCCCACTGCCCCATGGACTGCTGGAGGCACACTCGACCGCGTTTGCGGGTCAGTCCGCGGTCGTCCCGGGAGCCTCCTCGACGTCGACCTCGTTGCGGATCCAGCGGGTGATGAGGGCGAGCAGGCCGAGGAAGAGCACGCCGCCACCGACGGCGAGCCACGGTCCGGCGGTCTCGTAGGCCTCGCCGAGGAGCAGTCCGACGCCGACGGTCACGATGAAGGCGATCACGCCGCCGATCGTGTCCGCCGTCTGGTAGCGCCACGCGCCGATGTCACTGGTCCCGGCGGCGGCGGCCATCACCGTCGGCGGCAGCGCGGCCACGCGGCCGATCACCGCGATGGCGGGGCCACGACGGGCCAGGAGCGCCCGGGCGGTGGCGAAGTTCTTCGGCGAGACGCTCCGCTGCAGCCACCCGGGCCCCTCCCCGCGGGCGAGCGCCGGGCCGTAGGCGCGGCCGAGGAAGAAGAACGACCAGTTCATCACGATCATGAGGGGGGCGTAGGCGGCGAAGAGCAGCCAGAGGTCCACGTCGCCGGTCGTCGTGAACAGGCCGCCGCCCCAGAGCTGGACGTCCTTGCTCGGCCGGACGAGCAGCAGCCAGTAGATGTCCTCCGTGTCGCCGCGGGAGACGCTGGCGACGAGCGGGGCGACCACCGTGAAGAACGACAGGATCGGCACGCCCAGCCGCAGCCCGGCCACACCGAGGTGGAAACGGCGGGCGCCGTCGGACAGCTCGCCGTGCGGCACGTGTGCCTCGGTCGCGGTCTCGCCGTCGACCAGCACCTCGTCGTCGTGTCGCTCGCTCACCCTGGCCTCCGGTGGTTCGTGGCGGAGTGAACCGCGTTCGGTGCGGCCCACCGTCCCGCGTGGTCCGGCCCGGCGACGGCCCGGTTCAGGATGCACCGTGCGGGTCGCCCGGGCGACGCTCGTCCGCGATCCGTCGCGCCTCGTCACGCGACCGGCCGTCCACGCCCAGAGCCGCCAGGAAGCTGGCGCCGTCCAGTGACCGGGTGGTCGTCGGCGTGCGCGCCACGATGGTCGCGTTGCGCGGCGCTGCATCCAGCAGCGCCACCTCGCCGAAGCCGTCACCGTCCTGCATCTCGTCGATGACGGTGCCGCCGCGGAGGACCTCGACCTCACCGGACTCGATGACGTAGTACCGGTCGCCGAGCTCCCCCTCGACGACGATCGCATCTCCCGGTGCATGCGTCCGGACGGTCGTGGCGCCCGCGAGCTGGTCGACGGCCGACAGGACCAGCGGCGAGAAGATTCCGTTGGTGCGCAGCAGGGCGACCCCGGCGTCCTGCACCCGCATCGTCCGGTCGAGGCGCAGGGCAGCGCGGAGCGACATCGCAGCGACAGCGACCGGGAGCGCACCGACCGCGACCATCGCGACACCGGGGCCGGCGCCGACCAGCAGCAGCCCGGCCACCGTCGCCCCCGCGGCCTTGGCGAGGAAGACCGCCGCCTCGAAGGACCCCAGCAGCGTCGCCAGTCGGCCCGGCGGGGCGATGCGCTGGAGCATCGAGTCGGTCGAGATGTCGACGACCGTGTTGCCGATCCCCGCGAGGGCCAGCAGCGCGAGCACGACCGGGTCGGCCGTCGTGGCGCCGACACCGACCAGTGCGAGACCCCAGACCACGACCCCCAGCACGAGCCCACGGCCGTGGCGTCGGGCGCCGGTGAGACGGGCGACGAGCGGGAGCCCGACCAGGCCCCCGACGCCGATCATGCCGAGGAGGAGGCCGACGCCGCTGTCGCCGAGGTCGAGACGGTCGATCGCCAGGCTGACCGCGATGACGTTCAGCGCGCCGCGGCCGAAGGCCTGGGACCCCACCAGGATCGTGATCAGGCGGGCGGGGCCGCGCCGCAGGATGCTGCGGACGGCCTCGAGCGGCGTCGACGTGGGGTGGCCGCTGCCGTCGCCCGTCGCGGTCACCGGCTGCAACGACGCCGTGGCGGCGGTGGCGAGGAGCAGGACGCCGACGACGCCGACGAGCAGGACCCCCGGGTCGGCGACGGCGATGACGGCTGCGGCGAGGAGCGGGCCCGCGATCATGCTCGTCGTCTCGACACCGGCCGCCGCTGCGTTGGTCGCGGCGAGCTCCTGGGGGCTCCGGAGGCAGCTGGGCAGCAACGAGGTGACGAGCGGCCGGATGGCGACCGTGAGCACGATCCCCAGCGTCACGGCGGCGAGGATCGCCACGGAGGGACCATCGGCGAGGACGACGGCCGTGGCCAGCCCGAGCCCGACGGCGGCGCCGAGCAGGCAGAGCGGGACGGCCCTGCCCGGTCGCAGCCGCTCGGCCAGGCTCGTGACGACCGGGGTAGCCGCCGCGGGACCGAGGGTCGTGGCCACGCCGTAGCCCGCCACGGCGGCTGCCCCGCCACGCTCGAACAGGACGACGGACACGGCGACCAGCGCCGCGGTCTCCGCCATCCGTGACGTCGCCGCTGCGAGCTGGCACTGTCGGAGTGCCGGTGTGGCGAAGGCCGTGCGCAGCGGCACGGGCGGACGGCCGCCACGACGGCGCGGAGGGCGTCGCTCCCGCACCATCGTCCCCCGATCGCTGGCCCGACCGCGTGCCGGGGCCACGAGGGCGCGCACGCTACAGCTGCGGCCGCTTCGTGGACCCCCGCTGGACGGACGCCGGTGGGGCGCCGCCAGGGTGGCTCACGACCGTCGCCGCGCCGGTAGCCAGACGGTCGCCGGGCCGGTGTCCCACACCCGCCCGGTGGTGCGGTGCGTGGCGCCGTCCGTGAAGTGGTAGCGGGCGCGGCGGACCCGGACCGCGTCGGGTGCGGCGCCGTCGAACGGGTCGGTCCGCAGCAGCCGGCGGACGAGCGGGTCGCCGTCCAGCAGCCGGTCCACGAGCACGTGCACCCACTGGTCGCGGCGGCCCGGGCGTGGCGACATGGCCGCGAACCACAGCAGCCAGTCGGTGCGGAGGTGGAACGGCGCCACCTGCGGCGGCCTGCGCGTCGGGTCCTGCGGTTTGGCGCGGAACTCGTACGGCTGCCAGCTGTCCCCGTCGTCGACGGTCCCCTCGACGAGCAGCTCGTACCGCTCGCGGGTGACGGAGCCGAAGGCGCCGTAGCTGCCGGCCAGGTGCAGCGGGTTGTGGCTCGCGTTCATCCGCTGCGTCGACGACAGCAGGTTGCGGACCGGGTGGCGCGACGCCCAGACGAACCAGGCCGTGGCCGCGAGGACGGGCACGACCCACCACAGCGGGAGGGCCCCGTTGCCCGTGGTGAGGTCCGGGGCCACGCCCGTGAACCACGCGTCGGGCAGCACCGCCAGTGCCAACACGATGGTCAGGAGGTTGAGCCAGGCGAAGTTGCCACTGACGAGCAGCCACGTCTGCGTCGCGATGACCAGCACCGCCGCGACGCCGGCGACCGGTTGGGGGAGGAACAGCCCGAACGGGACGACCAGCTGGACGACGTGGTTGG
>CAYMGL010000254.1:0-4040 GCA_964389945.1 uncultured Actinomycetota bacterium | reverse complement strand
GATCACGAACGGGCCGAACTCGGCGAAGCGTGCCGACGCCTCGTCGTAGCGCAGGCGGTAGACGATGTCCTTCAGGTCGTACATGTCGTGGGCGAACAGCGTCACGCCCCACTCCCAGTCGTCCAGGCCCGTCGAGCCGGACACCAGCTGCAGGACACGGCCGGTGTAGGCGCGCCCGGACTTGCCGTGCTCGGCCATCAGCTCCTTGCGACGGTCGAACGGCAGCGCGTACCAGTTGTCCTCGCCCTCGCGCCGGTGCGACATGGGGTAGAAGCAGGCCAGCTCCCACGCGGGCATGTCGGGGTGCAGCTTGGCGTCGGTGTACTTGGCCATCCGCTCCTCGAACTCGTCGACCATGCGGTCGAGCTGCTCGGGGTCGTCGACCTTCGCCGCCATCTGCTCGCGGTACTGCTCCGGCGTCGTGGAGTACTCCGAGCCCTCGGTGATCGACAGGTACGACCAGGTCAGCTCCAGTGCCTCGGCAGCGGCCGACGCGTCGATCGCGGTCTGCACGCGGCGGAGGACCGACCAGTCCTCGTCGACGACCATCGTCATGATGTCCGCCTTGTGGCCGAAGACGCTGAACAGGTGCAGCTGCGTCTCCTCGGCCAGCTCCTCGAGCGTCGTGACCAGGTCCTTGACGGCACCGGGGGAGAGGGTGCGCGCCACCGCGTGGTCGACGCGGTGGAACAGGTGCAGCACGCCCCAGCCCTCGCGGGCGACGACGGGCTCGGTGTCGGGGATCGCGGGCAGTGTCACTCCCAGACCTCCTTGCCCTGCACGGTGCCGTCCTCGGCGATGTCGTAGACCACCGGCACACCGGTCGCGAGCTCGAGGCCCGGCACCTCGTCGGTGGCGAGGTCGTCCAGCTCCATCACGATCGAGCGGTTGGAGTTGCCGTGGGCGAACACGAGCACGTTGTGGCCCATGCGGATGTCGCCCATGATCGCCCGCCGGAAGAACGGCAGCGTGCGCGCGGCCGTGTCCTCCAGGGCCTCGCCGTTGGGCGGGGGGATGCTGTAGGAGCGCCGCCACGTGTGGACGATCTCGTCACCGAACTCCTCGCGCATCTCCTGCTTGTTCAGCCCCTGCAGGTCGCCGTAGTGGCGCTCGTTGAGGGCCTCGTCGCGGATGACGGGCACGTCGATGCCCGCGACGTCCAGGGCGATCGTGCACGTGTCGATGGCGCGACGCAGGACCGAGGTGTAGGCGACGTGCCACTCGACGCCGGAGCCGTCGAGGTGGCGGCCGGCCTCCCGGGCCTCGTCCTCGCCCTGTTCGGTCAGTGGCACGTCCACCCACCCGGTGAAGCGGTTCTGCGCGTTCCAGATGGACTGGCCGTGGCGGATGATCGCGAGGCGGGGCACTCGTGCTCCTCAGGGTGGCGTCGGTGCGAGTCTACGAGAGCCCCGACCGCGGCCCACGTGACGTTCAGCCCCCGGCCGGGCGCACGATCCGCTCGAGCTCGAAGTGCATCCCGTCGGGGCGACGCCAGTGCCCACCCCACTCGAAGCCCCACTTCTCGAAGACCTCGACGATCCGCATGTCCATCTGCGGCTCCTCGCCGAGCCAGTTGTCGTGGGTGTTGAAGTCGATCGCGGTGCCCCATGCGTGGTTGGAGAGGGGCTTGCTGGGGTCCCAGTCGATGTGGCGCGCGACCCAGCACCCTCCGAACTGCTCGGGCTTGAAGTGGTCGTACAGCCCGATCGCGCGGATCTCGTCGAGCGCGGCCAGCAGCTGCGGGATGATGATCTCGTGGCAGCGCGTCGTCGCGATGCCGGGCAGCTCGACCGTGCGGATGTAGCGCTGGACCCAGGCCGGGTCGATCACGATCTGCCCGTCGCCCAGGTCGGTGTAGTCGAACGGCTCGAGCCGGCTGGAGCCGCCTGCAGTCGCGGTCTGCTGCTGCGGGGGACGCCGGCGCTCGACGCTGGCGCCCTCGAGCAGGGTGCTCAGCGCGTCCGGCGCCCGCTCGACCTCCTGGTCGTCGACGGCCAGCACGAGGCCGTTCGGACGCTCGATGCCGAGGTCGCCGCCCACCGACCACGGCAGCAGCACGGCTGCCACCGGCGGGGTGCCGTTGGCCGCGAACGCACCCACCCGGGCGACGCGGCTGCCCTCGTCGGTGGTGAGCAGGATGTTCCCGCCGAGTTCGAGTCCGAGGGCTGCGGCGACGTCGTGGCGGACGACCGCGTCACCAGCGGCGAGTCGCTCCCAGACACCGACCGCCTGCGCGGTGATCTCCGGCGTGAGCGGACGGAAGTCGTCGGGGTCCACGACCATGACCCGCTCCTGCACGACGTCCTCCGGGCCGCTGAGGGTCACGTCCGCGCGGGCCACGCGGGCCACGTGCTCGAGGCCGGGGAGCTGCTCCACCTGCTCGAGCACGGTGTCGTCGAGGTCCGTGCCCGCGTCGACGACGAAGTCCGGCTGGACCACCGTCACGCTCTCGGGCAGCGGGCTGGGGGAGGGCGTCGGCTCGGTCGCCGGCACCTCGGCTTCGTCCGCGGTGTCGGGTCCCGGTGCCGGCCGCGCCGTGCCGGCCACCACGGTCTCGGTGGCCACCTCGGCCGGGGCGGCCCCGAGGTCGCCGTCGGGGGCGGCGCAGGCCGACGCCACGCACGCGAGGAGCGCGAGCGTGGCGGCAGTGGTGGCGCGGGTCACGGAGGGGCCTCGGTCGGCGTCACCCGTCACAACGAGCGAGGCGGCCGGAGGTGACGCGCTCAGTCCGACGGATCCAGCGCGGCCCGCGGCGGCGGTGGTGGTCCGGGCAGCTCGGTCGCCGTCTCGGCGCCGGAACCCGCTCCGTGCAGTGCGATGGCGACCAGCTGTCGACCGAGCGCGGTCAGGCGCAGCGTGCCGGTCCGCACGCGCGGGCGACCCCCGGTCGCGCGGACGGCGGCGATCGCGTCCTGGAACCCGGCACCGGCCGTGATCAGGTCGAGGTCGGGGTGTCCCGTCGGGACCTCCTCCTCGATCGCACACAGCCCGAGCCGCAGCAGGTTGCCGACGTACTCCGGCCCCCGCTCGGGGTGGTCACCGCCGGCGCGCTCGGTGACCATCGTCAGGTGCTCGGCCACGACCGGCCCGGTGCGACGGGTCCGGGTGCCCGCCAGCACGGCCAGCACCGGCACGCGCTCCTCGGTGTCGAGGTGGCGCAGGACGCGGGCCTCGTCGGGCGACAGCTGGGCCGTGATCGCCAGCAGTGCTGGGGTCATGCCCTCGACGTCGGCGCCGTCGGGGGCCAGCAGGGCGCGGAACCGCTGACGGATCTGCTCGTCCGGGCTGGGCATCGGGGCGAGCCGCTCCTCGCCGCCGAGCAGCGCGAGCACCGCCCGCGCCATGACGGTCGGGTCGGTCGCCCGCAGCAGCTGTTCGCCGTCGACGTCGGCGGTGAGCAGGTCCCGCAGCCCCCGTGCGACCTGCTGTCGGGCCCACTCGACGCCCTCGGGGGACAGGCGGGCCTGCCCGATCCCGATGTCGGCGCGGCCCACGCTGCGGGCCACCTCGGCACCCGCGGCCACGAGGCCCCGGGCGGCCGGCGCAGCGGCGCGCTCGACCGTCCGGGTCGCGGACGAGACGAGTTCCGCCGAGGCCCGCGCGGAAGCGCGGACGAGGGCGGCACCGAAGCGGATCGGGTTGGTGCGGCGGGAGGACGGAGCCATGCCAGGTTCCTTGCGACCGGGGACGTCGGCACCGGCTCCGGGGGACCGACGACACCAAGGTGCCATGCGGCCCCCGTCACACGCCAACCGTGGCCGGCTCCTGCGTCAGCCCGCGGTCCGCTGTCGGATCAGGTTCAGCGCGGAGCCGGCGTAGTACCACTCGATCTGCTCGTCGGACAGGGTGTGCCTGACCGCGAAGCTGTCGGTGCTGCCGTCCTCGTGCGTCAGTTCGACGGTGAGGTCGGTGCCGGGCTCGAGGTCCCCGATGCCGCGGATGGCGACGCGGTCGCGCTCCTGCACCTTCTCGTAGTCCGCCGGGTCGACGAACGTCAGCGGCAGGACGCCCTGCTTCTTGAGGTTCGTCTCGTGGATGCG
>CAYMGL010000253.1:0-4046 GCA_964389945.1 uncultured Actinomycetota bacterium | reverse complement strand
TCGGGCTGCACACCGAGCTGCTGTCCGACGGCGTGATCGACCTGGTCGAGTCCGGTGCGCTGACCGGCGTCACGAAGCAGCGTGGTCGGAACAAGCACGTGACGACGTTCGCGCTCGGCACCGAACGGCTCTACGACTGGCTGGACGACAACGCGTCGGTCGAGCTGTGGCCGGTCGAGCACGTCAACGACCCCCGGACGATCGCGCTCGAGCACGGGTTCGCGTCGATCAACGCCACGACCGAGGTGGACCTGCTCGGGCAGTGCGCGAGCGAGACGATCCAGGGCACGTACTGGTCGGGCAGCGGCGGCCAGACGGACTTCGCCCGGGGTGCGATGTACGCGACCGACGGCCGCGGCTTCATCGTGACGCGGTCCACCGCGAAGGGCGGCGAGCTGTCGCGCATCGTGGGGCGCCTGTCACGGGGTTCGGTCGTGACCACGCTCAAGAACACGGTCGACCACGTCGTGACCGAGTACGGCGTCGCCGAGCTGCGGGGGAAGTCGATCCGCGAACGGGCCGCGGCGCTGATCGCCATCGCCCACCCGGACCACCGCGACTGGCTGCACGGCAAGGCGAAGCAGTTCGGCTACCTCTGACCGACGAACGGCGGGGGTGAGGTCACCGGTCCGGGACAGGTCACGGGTGACCGACCCGAGGACCACCCGTGACGGACCAGACCGTGCTCATCGTCGGCGGCGGCATCGCCGGCGGCACCGCTGCAGCCAGCCTCCGCGACGAGGGCTTCGACGGCCGCGTCGTCGTCGTGACCAGCGAGCCGCGCCTGCCCAGCACCCGCCCCCCGCTCAGCAAGGACGTGCTGACCGGGGACGCCGAACCGCAGGACACCAGGCTGCACGAGGCGTCGTTCTGGGAGGGGCGGGACATCGAGGTCCGAACCGGTCGGACGGTGACCGACCTCGGCGTCGACGTCGGGGCGGCCCTGCTCGACGACGGTGACGAGGTCGCCTGGGACCGGCTGGTGCTCGCGACCGGTGCGAGCCCACGGCCGAGCCCGGTCGACGGGGCCGAGCTCGACGGCGCGCACACCCTTCGTGACGCCGACGACGCGCTGCGGCTGCGCACGGCACTCGAGCAGGCGGACGACGTCGCGGTCGTGGGGTCGTCCTGGATCGGCCTCGAGGTCGCTGCCGCAGCCCGCGCGCACGACTGCGAGGTGACGGTCCTGTCGCCCGACGACGAGCCGCTGGCGGCGGTGCTCGGCACCGAGGTCGGCGCGGCGTTCCGCGCGCTGCACGAGGACCACGGCGTCGCCTTCCGCCAGGCCGAGGTCGCCGGGGTCGCCGGCGAGGACCGGGCCACCGGCGTGACGCTCACCGACGGCGAGGTGGTCGACGCGGACGTCGTCGTGCTCGGCACGGGCGTGCGCCCGAACGTCGCGCTGGCGAAGCGCGCCGGGCTGGCGCTGGATGCCGAGACCGGTGGGGTGCGGACGGACGCCTCGCTGCGCACCAGCGACGAGCGCGTGCTGGCACTCGGCGACCTCGCGGCCCACGACCACCCGCGGCTCGGTCGCCTGCGGGTCGAGCACGTCGAGGTCGCCCGTGCCCACGGTCACACCGCCGCGAAGGTGCTCACGGGCCAGGACGTGGTCCATGACGAGCTGCCGCTGTTCTACTCCGACCAGTACGACCTCGGGATGGAGTACGTGGGGCACGCCGCGCCCGACGACGTGGTCGTCCGCGGCGACCTCCCGGACCGGCCGTTCGTCGCGTTCTACCTCGACGGGGACGTGGTCCGCGCCGGCATGCACGCCGACGAGTGGGACGCGACCGCGGTCATCCGCGACCTCGTCGGCCGGGAGGTCGACCGCGAGGTCCTCGCCGACACCTCGGTCGAGCTGGACGACCTCGTGGACCGGGCCGCCCACTGATCCCGGTCGCGGTCACCCGGGCGGGATCGGGCCCGTCGCCATCACGGCGGCGATGTCGTCCTCGATGCCGGCCAGCACGCGGTCGATCGCGTCCTGGCGCAGGCGGCGCTTGGTGCCCGCGTACGTGTGCGACGGCAGCTCCGCCAGCTCGCGCGCCTTCGCGCGGGCAGCGGTGACGACGTCCTCGATCGGCAGGACCTCGTCGGCGTACCCCACCTCCGCCGCCTCGACGGGTGAGAGCACGGCACCGGGCAGGATCAGGTCGTCGACCCGGTGCGCGGCGACGTTGGCCCGGGCGAGCTCGATGCCGAACCGCGGCATCTCGAACGCGATGCGGGTCTCCATCAGGCCCCAGCGGAACGGCCCCGCGGCCGCCACCGCGTGGTCGCAGGCCATGGCCAGCATGGTCCCGGCGGCCACGGTGTGGCCGGTGCAGGCGGCGACGGTCGGTCGCGGCTCGCCCCAGAGCCGCATCAGGCAGCGGCCGAGCCCGACGAGCATCCCACCGACGTCGTCGCGGGTGGCGCCCTTCATCCACTTCACGTCCAGCCCGGCCGTGAACACCTCGCCGTTGCCGGCCAGGACGACCGCCCGGACGTCCTCGCTGGCGTGGTCGAGCTCGGCCGTGAGCTGGTCGAACGTCTCGGGCAGCAGGGCGTTGCGCTCCCCGTCGTCCATCGTGATCGTGAGGACGCCGTCCTCGGCCAGTTCGCTGCGCAGCTCCACGTCGTCTCCCGTCGGCGGTGGGGGAGCGACCCTAGGAGGCGACGACCGGCGGGACCACGCGGGCTCGTAGGCTCGGCAGGGTTCGCCGAGGACGACGAGGAAGCGCCGTGGGGGAGCACCCCGACACCGACGCCGCGGAGGCCGTCGAGCCGACGCTGACACCGGCCGAGCGGCGCAGGACGTGGCTCGTCGGTCTCGTGCCGGTCGCGCTCGCCGCCGTGGCCACTCTCGCCCTGGCCGTCGCCGGCCGTGCGACGCTGGGCGACGTCGTGGTCGGCACGGTGTTCTACGGCGGGCTCCTCGGCCTCACGGCGGCCGTCGTCGCGCACGAGCGGCTGCAGGCGGCCCACTGCCTGCGGTGCGACGCCACCGGGTCGCTGCGACGGAGCACGTGCGAGGCCTGCGGCTACGACCTCGCGGAACGTCCCCTGTACCGCTGCGAGGAACGGCATCGCCGCTACGTCGAGCCGGGCCTGTGCCGGTGCGGCCGGCGCCTCCAGCGCATCGAGCGGATCCGTGGTCTCGACCGCGAGATCCGCCGCACGCTGTGGGCCGGCGCCTGGGTCGCCGCCTTCCTCGTCGGCGTCGTCGTCCTGCTGCCGCTGCTGGACTGACCGCCCGTCCGCAGGAGCGGTTCAGCCGAGGTCGAGGGTCGCCTGGTCCTCGGTGTGGCTGAGCAGGCGGACGCGGACGCCGGCGTCGAGGAGGAAGGCGCGCACGTCCTCCCAGCCGTCGTACAGGCCGCGGCTGGCGACCACCTCGGTGATGCCGGAGTTGGCGATGAGCTTCGCGCAGCCGAAGCACGGCAGGTCCGTGCAGTAGATCGTGGCGTTCTCACGGTCCTGCGGGCCGCAGAAGAGCAGGGCGTTGGCCTCCGCGTGGATGGCGATGCACGACGCGTAGTCGCTGCCCATCGGGGTGTCGGAGGCAGCCCGCGGGCAGCCGCCCTCGTCGCAGTGGGCGTAGCCCGACGGCCCGCCGTTGTAGCCCGTGGACACGATGTGGCGGTCGCGCACGATCACCGCGCCCACCTTGCGGCGCACGCAGGTCGAGCGGCTCGACGCACCGGCCGCGAGCGAGAGGAAGTACTCGTCCCAGGTCTGTCGTCGCTCCTCGGCCTGGCCGAGGTGGAGGGGACCGTGGGACTGGTGGACGGACGTGCTGGCCATCGGCGGGCGCTCCTCGTGGTGCGGGGCGCCCCGGGGGAAGCGGCAGGGCCGGACGGGGCAGCCCGACCCTAGTCAGTGCCCCGTCCGACGTCCCGTGGTCAACCGACCGTCACCGCCTCGACCAGCGGGGGCGGACTGAGGCTCACACGCCGATGTCGTGCTGGCCGAGCAGGAGCTCCTGGATGTCGTTGGCCCCGAAGGCCCGCCAGGCGACGTAGACCCACAGCGCCACGCTGCCGGTCACGACCAGCAGCACG
>CAYMGL010000252.1:0-4064 GCA_964389945.1 uncultured Actinomycetota bacterium | reverse complement strand
GCTGGATGCGCCACTCGATCTCGACGACGGCCGAGTACGGCGACTACGTCTCCGGTCCGCGGGTCGTGGACGAGTCCTCCAAGGAGGCGATGGAGCAGATCCTCGCCGAGATCCAGGACGGCACGTTCGCCGAGAACTTCGTGACCGAGCTGCGCGGCGGCAGCACGTTCGCCGAGCTGCGCCGGGCGGGCCGTGAGGAGCAGATCGAGAAGGTCGGCAAGCAGCTGCGCGGGATGATGCCCTGGATCTCCAACCCTGACGTGCCGGAGTGATCTCCCTCCAGCACGTCGGCGTCACCTACCCCGGGACGTCGAGCCCGGCGGTCGACGACCTCTCGCTGGAGGTCGACGAGGGTGAGATCGTCGTGCTGGTCGGCCCGTCCGGCTGTGGCAAGACCACGACGCTGAAGACCATCAACCGGCTGGTGGAGCCCACCACCGGGACGATCATGGTCGACGGCACCGACGTCACCGCCCTCCCGGTGCACGAGCTGCGCCGCGGCATCGGCTACGTCGTGCAGTCCTCGGGCCTGCTGCCGCACCGCACCGTGCGCCAGAACGTCGGCACGGTGCCACGGCTGCTGGGCTGGGAGGACGAGCGCATCGCGGCACGCGTCGAGGAGCTGGTCGAGCTGATGGGACTCGAGCCCGAGCTCCTGGCCCGCTACCCGGGCGAGCTGTCGGGTGGACAGCAGCAGCGCGTCGGTGTCGCCCGCGCGCTCGCTGCCGACCCGCCCGTGCTGCTGATGGACGAGCCCTTCGGTGCCGTCGACCCGATCGTGCGGGCCCGGCTCCAGGACGAGCTGCTCGACCTCCAGGCCCGCGTGGCGAAGACGATCGTGCTCGTCACGCACGACGTCGACGAGGCCGTGCGCCTGGCCGACCGCGTCGCGGTCCTGCGCATCGGCGGGACGCTGGCGCAGGTCGCCACGCCGGACGAGCTGCTGCAGCACCCGGCCGACGAGTTCGTGGCCGACCTGCTCGGCGGCGACCGCACGCTGCGCCGGCTCGCGCTGCACCGCATCGACGAGCTCGACCTCGCGCCGGCCGGCGACGTCGCCGGCCTCCCGACGGTCCCCGTCACGGTGTCCCAGCGCGGCGCGGTCGATGCGCTGGTCGCTGCCGGCACCGACCGTGCCGTGGTGACGGACGGCGACACGGTCCTGGGCGTCCTGGCGCTGGACCAGCTGACGGGCGGCCGCTGATGCTCGCGCAGCTGGTGCGGTGGTCGTGGATCGGCGACAACGTCGACGAGCTCGCCATCGCGACGGTCGAACACGTGCAGCTGACGGTCCTCAGCGTCGCGCTCGGCCTGGTCGTGGCCGTGCCGCTGGCCGTGCTGATCCGTCGCAACCGGTGGCTGGAGGGGCCGATCAGCGGGTTCGCGGGCGTGCTCTACACGATCCCCGCCCTGGCGGCCTTCGCCCTGCTCGTCCCGATCTTCGGCGTCACCTCGCTGTGGACACCGCTGCTGCCGTTGGCCAGCTACTCGCTGCTGATCCTGCTGCGCAACACGCTCACGGGGCTGGACAGCGTCCCCGAACGGCTCCGGGAGGCCGCCGACGGCATGGGCTACCGGCCGGTCCGTCGGTTCGTCGAGGTGGAGCTCCCGCTGGCGCTGCCCGCCGTCGTCGCGGGCGTGCGGGTCGCGACCGTGACCAACGTCGGCCTGGTCACGGTGACCGCGCTGCTCGGCCGCGGCGGGCTGGGCGCCTTCATCCTCGACGGGATCCGCCGCTCGATCCCGTTCCCGACGGCGATCATCGTCGGCACGGTCGGCGCGATCCTGCTCGCCGTCGTGCTCGACCTCGCGCTGCTGTGGCTCGAGCGCGCCGTGGCACCGTGGCAGCGACGGCCCGCGACATGACCTTCTGGGACCGCTTCAGCGACTGGGCCACGACCCCCGAGACGTGGACAGCACCCGGCGACGGGCTGCTCGCACTGCTGCTGGAGCACCTGCGGTTGTCCGGCGCGGCGCTGGTGCTCGCGGCCCTGCTCGCCCTGCCGCCGGCGATCTGGCTCGCACACCGTCGTCGCGGCCGCGTCCTCGCCACCGTCGTCGCCAACGCCGGCCGGGCCATCCCCAGCTTCGGCATCCTCGTCCTGGTCGCGGTCCTGGCGATCGAGCAGGGCATGTCGACGAGGTTCTGGCCGCTGATCATCGCGCTGGTCGTGCTCGGTGTACCGCCGATCTTCACCAATGCCTACACCGGCATCGCCGCCGTGGAGCCGGGTGTGCTCGAGGCCGCCCGTGCGCAGGGCCGCACCGACCGCCAGGTGCTGACCGAGGTCGAGCTGCCGCTCGGGCTGCCACTCGTCATCGACGGGCTGCGCCTCGCCGCCGTCCAGATCGTCGCGACGACGGCGCTCGGCGCCGTGGTCGGCGCGACCGGTGGGTTGGGCCGCCCGATCGTGCGCGGCTTCGCCTCGCTGCGCGGCGGCGGCGACGTCGAGCTGGTCGGCGCCTCCCTGCTCGTCGCGGTGCTGGCGATCGCGGTCGACCGCGGCGCCACCGGTCTGACGAGACTGCTGGTCCCGCACGGGGTCCGGCGGCTGCAGGGGGAATGAACGACGGCCGCCCGCCCGTTCGGCTACGTGGCCCCGCCTACCGTGGGAGCCTCCACGACTCCCGGAGCACCTGTTGCGCACCCGCATCCTCGCCCTGGTGGGCGTCCTCGCCCTCGGTCTCGCCGCCTGCAGTGGCAGCGACGACGACGGCGGCGGCGAGACCGTCGACGGCCCCACCATCACCGTGGCCTCGTTCAACTTCACCGAGTCCGAGATCCTGGCCGAGGTCTACGCCCAGGCCCTCGCCGACGCCGGCTACGCCGTCGACACCAGCGAGACGCTCAACCTCGGCAGTCGTGAGGTCATCAACCCGGAGCTGTTCGCCGGCGAGATCGACCTGCTCCCCGAGTACGTCGGCAGCGCCCTCACCGTCGGGTTCGGCGGCGACGCCACGTCGGACCTCGACGCGACGCTGTCCGCCCTGCGCGACGCCTACGCCGAGGAGGGCGTCCAGGTGCTCGAGCCAGCACCGGGCGAGGACAAGAACGTCTACGTCGTGACGGGCGACTTCGCCGAGAGCAACGGCATCAGCACGATCTCCGACCTGGCCGACCTCGGTGACATCACGCTCGCCGGACCGCCCGAGTGCGAGAGCCGCGAGACCTGCTACCTCGGCCTGACCGAGGGCCCGTACACGCTCGACAACCTCGCGTTCGAGGGCATCGCCGAGGGTGCCGTGCGCATCTCGTCGCTCGAGAACGGCGAGGTCGAGGTCACGACGCTCTTCTCGACCCAGCCGGTCATCGCCGAGAAGGGCTTCGTCGCGCTCGACGACGACCAGGGCCTGACCGCGGTCGAGAACATCGTCCCGGTCGTCACCGACGACATCGTGGACGCCTACGGCGACGACCTGGTCGCGCTGCTGAACGAGGTCTCCGCGCTGATCACCACCGAGGTGCTGATCGACCTCAACGGCCGTGTCGAGCTCGACGCCGAGGACGCGGCGGACGTCGCCGCGGACTTCCTCGCCGAGAACGGGATCACCGGCTGAGCAGGCCGGGACGGGACCCCGTGGCCGGTCCGGTCACGGGGTCTCGTCGTCGTCCCGCGCCGTCGTGACCACCTCGTCCGGGTCGTCCAGCACGCTGTCGACACCGACACGCACCCGCAGGGCGCGGATGCCCGCGACGATCCGCTCGAGCGCCTGCTCGCGGGCCCGCTCGTCGGGGTCGCCGCCCGCGCGCAGCAACGAGTCCGCGTAGACGGTGATCGCGAACCAGTCCTCGTCCGGTCCCGGCCCGAGCTCGACCAGCCACATGCCCGACGGCGTGTGCAGCTGCGCGTGGTGGCGGTCGACGAGCTCCACGATCGACCCGTCCGGCGCCTCGGCGCGACGCGGTGCGACCTGCTCGAACTCCATCGTCGTCGCTCCTCAGCCGTAGCGCTGTTCGAGGAAGGGGTCGCCCACGTTGTGGTAGCCGCGCGCCTCCCAGTAGCCGGGCACGTCGCGGTCGAGCACCTGGATCGTCTCGACCCACTTGGTCGACTTCCAGAAGT
>CAYMGL010000251.1:0-4081 GCA_964389945.1 uncultured Actinomycetota bacterium | reverse complement strand
CATCTCCGAGCCCTCGACGTGGATGGTCTGCCGCTCGCGGAAACGGTCCCAGACGACCTCGAAGTGGCCCAGCGCCTCGAACAGGCCACTGCGCTCGACATCGAAGGCTTCAAGGAACTCCGCCAACGCATCCCTCCCTCATCGACCTATCGGCCTGCGCCCGGCCTCACTTGACCGCGCACCGCACACGGTGGTGCAGGGTGACAGACCGCGGGCGATCGTGCAGCGGTTCCTCGCGGCGACGTCGCAGGACGACGCGAGCCGGCGTCAGTCGTCGTCATCGTCGTCGCCGGCGCCGCGGTCGTCGTCGTCCTTGGGACCGGCGTGATCGGGGGCGCGCCCGTTGCCGGGGCCGTCGGGCTCCTCGAACCGGTAGGCGCCGTCCTGCCACACCCAGCGCTGCTCGCCCCAGTCCGCCACGGGCAACGGCGACTCGTCGCAGTCGGCGACGATGGCGGGTGGGCCCTCCGCCTGCTCCTGCAACCGGGCCCGCGTCACGCCGTAGACGTGACTGCCGTCGTGGCAGCCACCGTCGGCGGCGAGCCGCGCCACGGCTCCTCGGCGCGGCACCGCCCACACCGCCAGCGAGCCGAGCCCGTCGCCCTCCACCGCCACGAGCAGCTCGGTGTGGCCGTCGGCGTTGACGTCGGCGGCCCGCAGGTCCGTCACGTCGCGGCCCGAGCCGGCGAGGTCCTCGGCGAGCACCTCGTAGCCGTCGGCGGTCCACCACGCGACGCGCAGCACCCCGACCCGGTCGCTGATCCCGGTGGCGACGACCTCGGGCCACGTGTCGTCGTCGAGGTCCACGACCACGTGCTCGACGCCGGTCAGGTCCTCCAGCGCCGAGCTGGCGACGAACGCGGCTGCGTCCGAGCTCGTCGGGCCGACCTGCGACGAGTCGGCATCGTCGCTGGGCCCGCTCTCGGCCTCGGCGGCGTCCTCCGCCGGCGGGTCCGGCTCGGCGGGCGGGACCTCCTCGGGGGTCGGGGCGTCGGGCGGCGCCAGCCCACTGTCCTCGAACGGGACGGCCTCGGCCTGCACGACGGCCAGGTCCTCCTCGACCTCGACGGCCGGACCGCCGCAGCCGACCAGCAGCAGGCCCACGGCGACCGCCGCGGCAGTGCCGTGGCGGAGCGTCGGGAGGCGGCGCTCGTCCATGGTCACGCCACCCGCGCCGTGCCGTCGTCGGCCAGGGTGATGCGGCCCTCCGCTGCGAGGTGCTCCAGCGCCGCCGTCGTCGACGCGGTGGCCGCCGGCCACACCGCCTCGTCGTAGTCCGCGTAGACCACCTCGACCACCTCACGTGCCGTCGACGCCCCGTCGGCCAGGACGGCCAGGACCTGCGCGAGTCGGTGCTCCCTGTGCGCTGCGTAGAACCGCAGGACTGCCTCGGGGTCCTCGTCGATCGCCGGGCCGTGGCCCGGCAGCAGTGCGGCGGGACCGAGGTCGAGCACGCGGCGGAGGCTGTCGAGGTAGCCGCTGAGCGTGCCGTCGGGGTGGGCCACCACGGCCGTGCCGCGGCCGAGGACGTGGTCGCCGGTGACGATCGCCCGGGTCGGCAGTCGCAGCGACAGCGAGTCGGCGGTGTGGCCCGGCGTCGCCACGACGTCCAGCGCCAGCCGGCCGGCGCTCAGCCGGTCGCCGTCGCGCACGACCCGGCCGTCGGGGCCGGCGACGTCGGGGCGGGCGGCCGCGACCGCGACGTCCCAGTCGGCGGCCCAGGCAGCGGCTGCCTCCACGTGGTCGGGGTGGTGGTGGGTGGCGAAGACCAGCGCGACGTCGAGGTCGTGGGCGGCGACGACCTCGTCGACGCGGGCGCGGTGGTCGGGGTCGGCGGGCCCGGGGTCGACGACGACGGCGGGCTGGTGGTCGCCGGCCGCGAGCACGTAGGTGTTGGTCCCGTCCAGTGTCATCGGCGACGGGTTCGGCGCGAGCACGCGCAGGGCGACCTCGTCGACCCGGGCCGTCGTCGGCAGCGAGCCGAACGGCGGCAGGTCGGTCCGGGGGTCGGTCGGCGCGGCGTCGGTCACCCCAGGTCCCCCATCCAGGCCGCGATCGTGCGGCCGATCTCGTCGCCGCTGTCCTCCTGCACGAAGTGGATGCCGGCGATCGGGTGCTCGGTCAGGTTCGGCCAGGTGGCGACCTCGTCGGCGTAGACGTTGGTGAGGAAGCCGGGCTCGGCGGGGAAGTGCAGCTTCGGCACGTCGCTGGTGGACAGCCAGGCGTGGTAGTCGGCGACGATCTCGGCGACGTCGGCGGGCTCGCCGTCGAACGGCAGCTCCCGCGGCCACGTCAGGGTCGGGCGCCGCGACTCGCCGGACTCGGTGTAGGGGGCGCGGTAGGCGGCGAGCACGTCGGCGGGGATCTCACCGAGGACCGACGCGGGCAGGATGCGGTCGACGAACACGTTCTTGGTGAGCACGATCTCCTCGCCAGCATCGCTGCGCATCGCCGCGAAGATGTCACGACCGCCCTCGGGCCAGTCGTCCAGCGAGACGGGGCCGCAGATCGTCTCCGTGAACGCGATGCCCCGGACCGCGTCGCGGTGGTGGTTGGCCCAGTCGAAGCCGAGCCCGCCGCCCCAGTCGTGCAGCACCAGCGTCACGTTCGCGGTCACGCCGAGGTCGTCCAGCAGCTGCCAGAGGTGGCGACGGTGCTCGACGAAGCGGTAGCGGTCGTCGCCCTCGCCGGGCAGCGGCGCGGACTCACCCATGCCGACGAGGTCGGGGGCGACCACACGTCCGAGGCCGACCAGGTGTGGCACGACGTCACGCCACAGGAGCTTGGACGTCGGGTTGCCGTGCAGGAGGACGATCGGGTCGCCCTCGCCCTCGTCCCAGTACGCCATGGAGGTGCCCAGGACGTCGCGGCGGCGGGTGGCGTAGGGCGCGGGGCCGGCAGCGGTCGTGGGCATCGGTGCTCCTGTCAGGCGTCGGTGGGGACGAGGTCCTCGTCGCGCGACTCGCGGCGGCGCTCCCAGAGGCGGACGGCGCCGGCGGCGAGCAGGCCCGCACCCAGCGAGGCGGCGACCAGGCCGGGCACGGTCAGCCGCAGCAGGGGCACCTCGTCGCCGACCCAGGTCGTCTCGACCGGCACGTCGTGGCGCTCACCGTCGACCAGCAGCGGGACCTCGGCGGCGATCGACGTGGCCGAGCGCGACGCCGGCACGACGTCGGGGCTGCCGGCACGCACGTCGAGCCACGTCGCGGTGGGCGCACCCTCCGTGTGGAGCTGCCACACGGGCTCGGCGGACGGGTCCTCGACGACGTCGCCCACGGGGCTGTTGGGATCGAGCCGGGCGTGGTCGTTCCACGACGGGCTGGCGCGGTTGACCTCGAACCCGGCCTCTGTCAGCCGCAGCAGCGGCTCGCCCTCGCGGCCGAGCACGATCACCTCGTCGGCGTCGAGCCGCTGGACGACGAAGACCGGCACGGGGCCCGACACGACCGTCAGCTGGGCGGGCCCCACGGTGCCGTCGGTCAGCAGGTCGGTGCTCCACCGTCCCTCCAGGTCGGACTCCTCCAGCACGCCGGTGATCTCGTCGAACTGGCCACCGACCACGACCGGGATCGACCAGTCGTGCTCCTCGTCGGCGGTGCGCGGCAGCAGGACCGTGTCGAACCACTGCCACGTCGGCAGCGTCGAGACCTGCGTCCACCCCATCGGGGCCGACGGGTCGGGGTCCACGCCGCGGCCCGAGGAGTCCAGCGACTCGTACCAGGCCCGCACCGTGAGGTCGGCGAAGACCCCGTCCTGCGAGATCTGCAGCCACGGTCGACCAGCCTCGTCGACGACGGTCAGCGGCTCGGGACCGGGGTTGGTCACCTCGATGCGCGGCGCATAGGCGACGAGGCCACGGGCCTCGAGCCCGGGCAGGCCGTCGGGCAGGTCCGTGACCCGCGGCTGCGGGACGATGCCGCCGTGTGCAGCGGCCGGGGCGGCCACGGAGGCCGCGAGCAGCAACGCCACGCCGACCGCCAGCAGCAGCCGACGCATCCGGGGGACCGAGGTGGGGGTCGTCATGGTCCGCAAGGTACGTGGGAAGACGCGGAGCGGCGGCCCCTCCCAAGGCCGCCGCTCC
>CAYMGL010000250.1:0-4106 GCA_964389945.1 uncultured Actinomycetota bacterium | reverse complement strand
GCCCGCTCGGCCCACGGGTCGGGCTCGACCTCCAGCGACAGCTGGTCGCCGCCGTCACCGGCGTCGTCCTCCACCTCGATGGTCCGTTGGAGGTACTGCACCGAGATGCGGTCGAGGTCGAAGCTGCGCTGCTCGGGGTTGCAGAGGTAGGCGGCCAGCTCGGTGTCGATGGTCACGCCGTCGACCGTCCACCCCTCCCCCGCGGCGACGTGCAGGAGGGTCTTGGCGCCGTGTGTCACGACCGGCCGGTCCGGGGAGCCCAGCAGTGCGGCGAGCGCCGAACGGTCCGCGTCGTCCAGCTCGTCGGCGCGGGCCGAGGCCGGGTCCCGGTCGGCGTGGGCGACCGCGACCGCGTCCAGGCGCAGGTGCGGGACCTGCCGACTGGTCGAGCACACGACCGCCACCGGGCCCGTGACGCCGTCGAGCCACGCCGCGAGCTCTCCCGCAGCGAGGCGTCGCGGCGCCTTGGCGAAGGCCGCAGCCTGGTCCTCCTCGGCCTCCCCGATGACGTCCGCGAGGAACCGGTCGTAGAGCGCCCGGAACTCGAGCACCCCGAACAGCTCACGGGTGCGCTCCGGGTCGTGGTCGCGGCGCGCGAGGTCGTCGAGCGTCACGTCGAGGTCCACGTCGCGACGCAGCCGCATGATCTGGACGTTCGTGCGGACCTGCTCCTCCCAGTCGAGGAGGTTCTGCGGCACGACCTTGCCGCCGATGTCGTCGATGTGCTCGTAGACGCCGTCGATCGACCCGTAGTCGTCGAGCAGTTTCGCGGCCGTCTTCTTGCCGACCTTCGGCACACCGGGGAGGTTGTCGGACTTGTCCCCACGCAGGGCTGCGTACTGCACGTACTGCTCGGGACGGACGAGGTACTTCTCCTCGACCGCGTCGGGTGTCATCTCGCTGACGTCCGAGATGCCGCGCACGTTGTAGAGCACGGTCACGTCGTCGGTGACCAGCTGCATCGCGTCGCGGTCACCGGTCACGATGCCGACGCGCCAGCCGTCGCCGACGGCCATGTCCGCGAGCGTCGCGATGACGTCGTCGGCCTCGACCCCCGGGACCTTGACCACCGGGATCGACAGGACGTCCATGACCTGCTCGATCAGGGGCAGCTGTTCGCGGAACTCGTCGGGGGCCTTCTCGCGACCGGCCTTGTACTCGGGGTAGGCCGCGGTGCGCGCCACGTCACGGCCCTGGTCGAAGGTCACGACCACGCCTGCGGGATCGCGGTCGGCCAGCAGCTTGATCAGCATCGAGGTGAACCCGTACACCGCGTTGGTGACCTGCCCCGTGGAGGTCCGCAGGTCCGGCGGCAGGGCGTAGAACGCCCGGTAGGCGAGGCTGTGGCCGTCGAGCAGGAGCAGCAGCGGACGTTCGTCGGGCACCGGTCGGTCACCTGGGGTCGCGGACGCCCGATGCTAGGCCGGCGCCGTCACGATCCACGGCAGCGCAGCGACGACGGCGGCCAGGACCATTGCCAGCACCGGTCGGCGCCACGCGCCCGTGCCGGTGACCCGCCCCGCCGCACGCACGGGGACGTGGTGCGGGGCCACGCCCGCGTCCAGGTGCGTCCGGAGGTGGTGCCGCAGCTGCCGCAGGTCGGCGTGCGTGAACGCCCGCCACGGGGCCTCGAGCACCCGACCGTCGTCGAACTCCAGCCGCAGGACGCCGTTGTCGTCGACGACACCGACGACCCGCGCGTCGTACACCGTGACGCCGCGGGGGTCGGTCACGAGGTACGCGTCGGCCCGGACGGTCAGCACGCGGTCCGCCGCCCGCAGGTGCGAGCATTGGCGCACCACCGCGCGGAGGAGGAAGCCGGCCTGCACGACGACCACGACAACGCCCAGCCAGCGGAAGTCGGCCGCGCCGCCGTGGGTCGGTGCGACGACCCACGCACCACCGACGGCGGCCGCGACGAGGTGGGGCACGAGGTCGCGGGGCAGACCGTGGCGCAGGTCGTGGGGCGAGACTCGCCACCGCACATGGAACTGCTGCATCGCCCCGCCCGCCGTCCGGCCCCCACGCCGATTACCGTCACCCTGCCAGACCCGGAGGAGGTCCGCATGGCCGGTGGCCCGCACGTCGTCGACGTCGACGCTTCGTCCTTCGAGGAGGCAGTCCTCGAACGGAGCCACGACGTGCCCGTCGTGGTCGACTTCTGGGCTGCCTGGTGCGGTCCCTGCCGCACGCTGGGCCCGACGCTGGAGTCCGCGGTGGCCGCGCGCGACGGTGCGGCCGTGCTCGCGAAGGTCGACGTCGACGACAACCCGACACTGGCGCAGCAGTTCCGCGTCCAGGGCATCCCGGCCGTGAAGGCCTTCCGGGACGGCAGGGTCGTCGACGAGTTCACGGGCGCGATCAACGCCCAGCAGGTCGAGGCGTTCCTCGACGCCCTCCTCGCCGCCCCGGCCACGGACGAGGCAGCCACGGACGAGACGTCCGGGGACGGTGCGGACGAGGACGGCGGCACCGTCTCGGCGGAGGAGCTGCAGGAGCTGAGCGACCACGCCGAGGCGCATCAGGACGACGACGCGGCGATGCTGCCCTACGGCCGCGCCCTCGCCGGGGCGGGCCTGCACACCGAGGCGATCGAGGTGCTGCTGCACGGGATCGGTCTGCAGGGCGAGGCCCGCGACGACCTGCGCAGCGCGCTCGTGGACCTGCTGTCGGACCTCGGCGACGATGACCCCCGTGTCCTCGACGCACGACGCCGTCTCGCCCGCCTGCTGTTCTGAGGAGCCTGCCGTGACCGACCTCGAGCCCCGCCCGGTCAGCGCGTCGCGCATCGAACTGGTCCGCGGCATGACGCTGCTGGACGCGAACGGGCTCGGCAACGTCCACGGTGGCGTGATCATGCGGATGATCGACGACGCGGCCGGCACCGCCGCCGCCCGCCACGCCGGCCACGTGGCCGTCACGGCGTCGGTGGACGAGCTGTCGTTCCTCCAACCGGTCCACGTGGGCGACCTGCTCATCGTCAGGGCCAGCGTCAACGCGGCGGGCCGGACCTCGATGGAGGTCGGGGTGCGGGTGGAGGCCGAACCGGGCCGCGGTGGCGAGCGTCGGCACACGACCTCGGCCTACCTGACGTTCGTCGCGCTGGACGACGACTTCCACCCGACACGGGTGCCGCCGCTGCTGTGCGAGACCGAGGACGACCACCGCCGCGAGGCGCAGGCCCTCATCCGCCGGCAGGTCCGCAAGGAGCGGATCGAGCGGATCGGGACATGGCGACCGGAGCGGACCCCACCCGACGAGTGAGCCGTCACGGACGCTCCATGCAGCCGTAACGCGCTCGGAACACACGCTTCGTAGGTTTCCTGCCGTGCTCCCCGAACGGGGACCGACCTGGTGGAAGGTGGGACGATGAGCGACAGCGAACTGCTGCGACTCCGTGTCCGGATCCAGCGCGCGCTGGCAACCCTCTCCCGACCGCGCACCGAGCGCGAGCAGGAGCAGGTGGCTGCCGCACTGGCCGACGTGGAGGCCGCGCTCGCGCGGCTCGCACCGCAGGGCTGACGCCCGATCCCCACCTGCGGAGGCGTTCCTCCGTCGGGTGCTCTGACAACTCCCGCGTCAGAGCACCTGACTGAGGAACGCCTTCGTCCGTTCCTCCTGGGGGTCGTTGATCAGTTGCGTCGGCGGCCCCTCCTCGACCACGACGCCACCGTCCATGAAGACGACCCGGTCCCCCACCTCGCGGGCGAAGCCCATCTCGTGGGTGACGACCATCATCGTCATGCCCTCGCTGGCCAGCGTGCGCATGACCTCCAGCACCTCGCCGACGAGCTCAGGGTCCAGGGCGGACGTCGGCTCGTCGAAGAGCATCATGTCCGGCTCCATCGACAGCGCACGGGCGATCGCGACGCGCTGTGACTGCCCGCCGGAGAGCTGGGCCGGGTAGGCGGCGACCTTGTCGATCATCCCGACCTTCTCGAGGTTGGCGCGGGCGATCTCCTCCGCCTCCGACTTCGAGCGCTTGAGCACCCGGCGCTGGGCGATCGTGAGGTTGTTGAGCACGTCGATGTGCGGGAACAGGTTGAACTGCTGGAACACCATCCCGATGCGGGTGCGGATGGCTTCTACGTTGGTGTCTGGGTCGG
>CAYMGL010000249.1:0-4123 GCA_964389945.1 uncultured Actinomycetota bacterium | reverse complement strand
CCTACGACCTGCGAGCCGTGGTCGCCGACGTCGCCGGCAACGCGACCACGACCGCAACGGTCAAGAACCGGGTCGTGGACAACACCCAGAGCTCGATCTCCGTCGTCGACCCCGGCGCCTTCCTGCGCGGCGTGGTCACGGTCACGGCCGACGCCTTCAGCACGGCCGGCGTCACCAGCGTCCGCATCCAGCGGGCCGTCAGCGGCACGACGACCTGGGTTGACCTGTGCACCGACACCACCGCGCCGTACTCGTGCGACTGGGACACGACCACTGTTCCCGACGGCCTCTACGACCTGCGGGCGATCCTCGTCGATGGCGCGAACAAGACCACCACCTCGGTGACGGTCACCCAGCGCCGGGTCGACAACACGGTCGTTCGCGGCGCCGACGTCCAGACCGCCAACGGTGGCGGGACGGTCGGCAAGATCGAGACCAGCGACCGCATCACGTTCACCTACACCGAGGCCATGAAGCTCACCACAATCATGGCGGGCTGGACCGGCGCCCCGCAGCCCGTCGCGGTGCGCGTCCGGGACGGTGGCCTGGTGGGCGGCGGCAACACCGACGACACCCTCGACGTGTTCACCACGACAGGGCTGACCACGCCGGTCCGACTCGGCACGGTCAACCTCCGTGGGGACTTCGTCAAGGGCGGCAAGACCGCCGTGTTCAACGCGACGATGACCCACGTCACCAACCCGGACGGCACGAGCAGCGTCACCCTCACCATCGGGACGCTCGCCTCCGGTGGTGGGGTGCGCACCTCCGGCAGCAACGCCGCGATGGTGTGGACGCCGTCCAACGTCGCCACCGACCTCTCCGGCAACCCGTGCTCGACCGCTCCGGCGACCGAGACCGGCCCACTCGACAAGGACTTCTGACCATGGCAGCCATCACGTCCGCCACGCGCCTCTCGGCCGTGCGCGACACCGGACTCCTCGACGCCCCCGCCCGCGACGAACTGGACCGCTTCACACGACTCGTCGTGCGCCTCCTGGGAACGGAGGTGGCGCTCGTGTCGCTCGTCGACGAGGACCGGCAGTTCCTGGCCAGCGCGATCGGACTGGAGGATCCGTGGGCCTCGGCACGCGAGACGCCGCTGTCCCACTCCTTCTGCCAGCACGTCGTGATCACCGATCAACCACTGATCGTCGGTGACGCGCGCGAGGACGGGCGGCTGCGGTCGAACCTCGCGATCCGGGATCTCGGCGTCATCGCGTATGCGGGGGTGCCGCTGCGCTCGCCGGACGGTGAGCCGCTCGGTGCGCTCTGCGCGATCGAGTCCCGCCCACGCGTGTGGACGCCGGAGGACGTGGCCGCGCTGACCGACCTCGCGGCGGCCGCCTCCAGTGAGATCGCGCTGCGTGCCCTGGCGGCCCGACACACGGCGTTCGTCCACGACGTGATGCACGCGCTGCGGTCGTCGTCGACCGCCGTCCGCCTGCAGCTGGACACCGTGGCGACGCAGGAGCACGGCGTGTCGGGACTCGCGGCGGAGGTCGCCATCGCCCACGGACAGGTCCGCGGGCTGGTCTCGCAGGTCGAGGCGCTGGCGGCGGGCAGCGTGGCCGCAGGCTTCGGTTTCGAGGACGAGCAGGACGCGGCCACCCTCCTGCGCACCATCGCGTCCCGCTGGGACGTCGTTGGTGCGTCGGTCGGACGGCCGGTGATCGCTGATGCAGGAGGACCGGTCCTGCTGCAGGTGGATGTTCCCGCACTCACCCGCGCCGTCGACGCACTGCTCCTCTTGGCACTGGACCACGGGCAGGGCGCCATCCGCCTCGCCGTGGTGGACGACCGGGACACCGTCAGGGTCAGCGTCCGCACGGCCGGTGGTCGGCTGCCAGACGCCGTTGCCGCCGACATGTTGCGGCGCGTCGATCACGACCCCGTCCGTGCTGCGGCGGTCGGCGCAGTGGGTGAGCAGGGAGCGGGTGGTCGGTCCCTCGGCGAGTTCGTCGCCCGCCACGTCGGCGGACGGCTGTCACTGCCGCTCGGCACCGGGGTGGGTTTCGACATCGTCCTGTCGCGCCGGCGCACGACTGGTCGAGCCGCCGCGGCTCGGCTGGCCGATCGGTAGCAACAGGTCGAACCGGGTCGGCGGTGTGGTCGCTGCCAGCAGCCGCCCCCCGAGGCTGGTGACGATGTCGTGGGCGAGAGGGAGCCCGATGCCGTGGCCCTGGCTCCTCGGGCCACGGTGACGGCGCTCGAAGATCCGCTCGACGTCGCTCGTGGGAATGCCGTCGCCCTCGTCACTCACCCGAAGTCTGGCGAAACCGTCCGCGCGCGATGCCTCGAGCTCGACATCGCCGTGCCCGTGGTCCAGTGCGTTCTGGATCAGCACGTCCAACAGCTGGTCGATGGCACCGGGGGGCGCTGCGACCTGGATGGGAGGGCTGTCGATGGCTGCGAGCGTGCGGTCGCGTCGCCGCGCCTCGTCACCCCAGCGCCGGACCGCCTCGGCCATCGCATCGGCGGCGTCCGTGACGGCGTCGACGCCGAATCGGCCGCGCCGGCTGAGCTCGAGCAGTCCGGTGATGGTGTCGGACAGGCGGTTGACGTCAGCGAGGATCGCATCGAGCTCTTCCCGGGCGGCTGCGGGGAGCTCGCTCCACGACGCCATGTCCTCGAGCCGGAGACGCATGCCGGTCAGCGGCGTTCGCAGCTGGTGGGAGGCATTGCTCGCGAACTCGCGCTCCCGTCGGATCTGCTCGGCCAGACGACGGGCACTGCGCTCGAGGGCGTCGCGGATGGCGACTGCCTCGGGGACGGACGTCGCAGGGAGCTCCAGGTCCGCCGGATCCTCTGCGAGTCGTTCCGCCACGGCAGCGAGCTCGCTGAAGGGGCGGGCCAGGCGCGTGGACAGCACGACGCCACCGGCAGCGGCGAGCAGGACGACCGGGAGGGCCACGAGGGCGACACTCGTCACCGACGACAGGACGCGCTCCTCGACCGTCGCCGCCGGACGTGCGAGCAGGAGCTCCGCGCCAGCAGGCGAGGTGTGTCGGACGCGGATCGCCGCCTCCGGGATCGGAGGGCCCATCTCGATGGTCCCGGCGTCGTCGGGGAGCTCGATGCGAGCACTGTCGCCGGGGCCGAGCACGGGGGCCAGCGTCGTTGCCGATGGGACGTCACCGCCCGCGATGACCGCGTCGCTGAGCGTGCCGATCGTCGCGGCGGCCAGCGTCAGCTCGGTGCGCTCCTGTGCCTCGACGCGGTCTGCGACGATGAAGGCGCGCGCGACGCCGAACAGCACCAGCGCGCCGATGGTGAGCCCGAGGAGTGCTCCCAGGAGGCGCGCGCGCATCTCAGTCCCCGGGCTCGAACCGGAACCCGACGCCGCGGACCGTTGCGACGGTCGCGGCGACACCGGTCTCCGACAGCTTCTGCCGCAGTCGGGCCACGGTCACGTCCAACGTCTTGGTGGAGCCGAACCAGTTCGCGTCCCACACCTCCTCCATGAGGTCCTCCCGGCGGACGACCTGTCCAGGGCGTGCGTGCAGCATCGAGAGCAGATCGAACTCCTTGACCGTCAGCTGGAGCTCGGTGTCGTGGACGAACACGCGTCGCGCCGCCGCGTCCACACGGAGGGACCCGTCGGGGGTCGCCGGGACGACGTCGTCGGGTGCGGACGTGCCGCCGCCGTGCCGCCGCAGCGCTGCTCGCAGTCTCGCCGTGAGTTCGGCAAGGCCGAACGGCTTGGCGAGGTAGTCGTCGGCACCGACGTCGAGCCCAACGACCCGGTCCAGCTCGTCGCCGCGAGCCGTGAGCATCAGAACCACGACGTCCTGGTCCCGCTCGCGGATTCGACGGCAGACCTCGAGCCCATCGATGTCAGGGAGCCCGAGGTCGAGGACGACGAGTGAGAGGCCGCCGTCACGGTGCCGCTGGAGGGCGGCCTCGCCGGTGTCCACGCGGGTGACCTCGTAGCCCTCGCGCAGCAGGGCGCGCTCGAGCGGCGTCGCGATCGAGTTGTCGTCCTCGACGAGGAGCAGCTGTGTCGACATCCGTCCCTCGCTCCGGGGCAGACGGGCAGCCTATCCCTCTTGGACAGGGGACTTGGCCGGCAATTCTCACGTTTCTCTCACGGGTCGCTCAACACCCGTCATGGGTCAGTCAA
>CAYMGL010000248.1:0-4138 GCA_964389945.1 uncultured Actinomycetota bacterium | reverse complement strand
CGATGACGTGGTCGATGCCCTGGCTGTGCAGCAGGTCGACCTTGTCCTGGCTCGACACGACGCAGACGGGGATGCCGCCACCGTTCTTGACGAACTGGGTCGCGAAGCCGCCGATGCCGCCGGTCGCGCCCCAGATCAGGACCGCGTCGCCCTGCTTCATCCGGGCCGCGTTCTCGCCCACGAGCATGCGGTAGCTGGTCGCCATGACCAGGCCGAGCGACGCCGCCTCCTCCCAGTTGAGGTGCGTCGGCATCGGCATCAGCTGGTTGGCCTTCACCATCGAGATGTCGGCCATCCCGCCGAAGTTGGTCTCGAAGCCCCAGATCTTCTGGTCCGGGTCGAGCATCGAGTCCTCGTGACCCTGCGGGCCCTCCATGTCCACGTAGTTGCAGTGGACGGTCACCCGGTCACCCGGCTTCCACTTGGTCACACCCGGGCCGGTGCGCAGCACCACGGCCGCCGCGTCCGAACCGACGATGTGGTAGGGCAGGTCGTGGCGGGCACCCAGCTCACCGAGCCGGGCCATGCGCTCGAGGAACCCGAACGTCGGCAGCGGCTCGAAGATCGAGGTCCAGACGGTGTTGAAGTTCAGGGCCGACGCCATCGGGGCGATCAGCACCTCGTTCGGACCGAGCGGCGGGATCGGCACCTCGTCGATGTGCAGCGACTTGCGCGGGTCCTTCTCCCAGCTCTCGAGGCCGGCGAAGATGTCGACCTCGTCCTTGCGGACCACGGCGGCGCGCATGGAGTCGGGCAGCGGCAGCTCGCCGATGCGCTCGCCGGGCGCGCCCTCGAGGATGGCGTCACGGATTGCCTGGATGCGGTCGGACACTGCGGTCTCCGGTGGTCGGTGCTGACGGGGTGCTGCGGGTGCTCCCGTACCCGGGCCTGCGCCGGACGCTAACGGTCGCCAGTTGTCGCGATGAAATCGACAGGTTTCCCCACCGGTGTCGCCGCGCTGCCACGTCCGGGGTGCGCACGCACCAGACTAGCGAAGACTTCTTCCTGTGTTTCTCTGCACCAGTGCCATGGCGACGGGCCCCGCCGAGGCAGGGCAGGGCGAGGCGCGGACGCCCTCAGTCCTCGTCGGGCTCGTCCCGCTCGACGCTGACGACCTCGATGGACGGCTGCTCGTCGCCGCCCTGCGACGCCTGCTGCTGGTCACCGCGCGAGGACCGACTGCTGTTCCAGACGCCGGTGCCGACCTGCATCGGGATCGGCACGACCCGCAGCCGGATCAGTCGGGCGAGCGGCGCCCGCGTGATCGGCAGCACGAGGGCGAGCCCCACCACGTCGGTGACGAAGCCCGGCGTCAGCAGCAATGCACCGCCGAACAGCAGCAGCGCGCCCTGGATGATCTCGACGTCCGGGACCCGCCCCTCGCCGATCGCGCTGCGGAACGCCTGCCACGCTCGGCTGCCCTCCCGGCGGACCAGCACGGCCCCGACCAGCGAGTCGGCGAGCAGCAGGAGCAGCGTCGGACCGAGCGTCAGGGCGTCGGCCACCGCACCGATGACCCACAGTTCCACGAGTGGGACGACGATGAAGGCGATGACGAGGAGGAGTGGCATGCAACCAAGGTACGGACGAGCACCGCGCCTGCCGGTGGCCGTGCGCCACGACAGCAGGCAACCTGCGCCGCACCGACTCCACCGCTGACGGCAGGACCGCCGATGCCCGAGGTCGCCCTCGAGGGCTTCCACGCCGTCAAGCACGCCCTGCGCTTCGGTGCGCGCGTCCGCGACCTGGTGACCACCGACGCGGCGGCGGTCGAGGCGCTCCGTCGCGACCTCGCACCCGACCTCGACCTCGTCGCAGCGGGTCTGCGACAGGTCGACCAGGCCACCTGGGACGACCTCGTCGGCAAGCCCCTCCCCTCGCCGCTGCACGCCACGACGGCGCGCCCGGTCCACGACCTCGACGAGGTGGCGACACGACCCGGACCGCTGGTGCTGCTCGAGCAGCCCCGCCACCTCGGCAACCTCGGCGCGGTCGTCCGGGTCGCCGCCGCCGCGGGCGCGGCGGGCGTGCTGACGACCGGCGACGCCGACCCGTGGCACCCCATGGCCGTCCGCGCGGCCGCCGGCCTGCACCTGGCGCTGCCGGTGCTGCGGACCGACCTCGAGGGCGCGCTGCGTGCCGCCGCGGCGACGAGCCGCCCGGTGGTGGCCGTCGACGGCGACGGTGCCGACGTGCACGCGGAGCCACTGCCCTCGCGCAGCCTGCTGCTGCTCGGGACCGAGCGCCACGGACTGTCGGCGACGGCACTGGCCGGCGCCGACCACCGCGTGGCGATCGCCATGCGCCCCGGCGTGTCCAGCCTCAACCTCGCCACCGCCGCCGCGGTCGTGCTGTACGCGCCCCGACGGGACATCGACGGGCGCCGATAGGTTGCGCCCCCAGGACGAGGTGACGACGTGACGATCGACCAGACCGGGTTCTTCCAGGACGCGCCGCGACTGCGCGACGAGTGGGGCGAGGACGTCGCGTTCCAGCGGATGCTCCAGCGGATGCTGCCCGAGGACGTGCTGCGCGCGGTCGAGCCCGAGCTCGCGGACCTCGGAGTCGCTGCCGCCACGACCTACAAGGACCACGCCGACGCGCTGGACACCGCCGCGCACGAGCCGCGGTTGGAGCGCTTCGACGCGTGGGGCCAGCGCGTGGACCGCATCGAGACGTCACCGCACTGGGACGCGCTGTCGGCCGCCGCGCACGAGCGCGGGCTGATCGCCGCCGGCTACGACGACACGTTCGGTGAGCACGCCCGTGTGCACCAGTTCGCGCTCGCCCACCTCTTCGCGCCGTCGTCCGGCCTGGTCTCGTGCCCCCTGGCGATGACAGACGGCGCAGCACGCACGCTGCTCGTGCACGCCGAGACCGATGACAACGCCGCGCAGGCCGCCGACCGCGCCGTGCCGCGCCTGACCTCCCGCGACGCCGTGACCGCCTGGACCAGCGGACAGTGGATGACCGAGCGCACCGGCGGCTCGGACGTCGGCATCTCCGAGACGACGGCCGTCGAGGACCCCGACGGCACGTGGCGGCTGCACGGGACGAAGTGGTTCACGTCCGCGATCACCGCCGACATGGCACTGACCCTGGCCCGCCCCGAGGGCGGCACCGACGGCGGTCGCGGCCTGGCGATGTTCTACCTCGAGGTGCGCGACGACGAGGGGCACCTCAACGACATCCGCGTCCTGCGGCTGAAGGACAAGCTCGGCACACGACAGATGCCCACCGCGGAACTCGCCCTGGAGGGCACGAAGGCGCTCCCCATCGGCGGACTCTCCGACGGCACGCGCAACATCACGCCGATGCTCGCCGTCACCCGGCTGTGGAACGCCGTCTCTGCTGCCAGCGGCATGCGCCGCGCGACGGCGCTCGCCCGCGACTACGCGACGCGGCGCGTCGCCTTCGGCCGCAGCCTCATCGACCAGCCACTGCACCAGTCCACGCTCGCATGGATGCAGGCCGAGACCGAGGCCGCGACCCAGCTCGCGTTTCGGGCCGTGCAGCTCCTCGGCCGCGAGCAGGCCGGGACCGCGACCGCCGACGAGCAGGCGCTGCTGCGGATCCTGCTGCCGATCACCAAGCTGACCACCGGCAAGCAGGCCGTGAGCGTGGCCTCGGAAGGCGTGGAGGCCTTCGGCGGCAACGGCTACATCGAGTCCACGCACGTCCCGGTCCTGCTGCGCGACGCCCAGGTCCTGCCGATCTGGGAGGGCACCACGAACGTCCTCGCACTGGACACGCTGCGAGCCGTGGCCCGCGACCAGGCGCTGCCCGCGTTCGTCGCCGAGGTGCACCGCGCCGCAGCAGCGGCAAGCGACGACGCGGTCCTCGGTGAGGTGGCGGCCCGCGCGACGGCGGCCGTCGACCACGCGGCGCAGTGGGTCGTCCGGGCCAACGAGGACGGCGGCCGCGACGTCGTCGAGCACGGCGCCCGGCGCTGGGCCCTCACGCTCGGTCGCGCTGCGCAGGCGGCCCTGCTCGTCGAGCAGGCCGCGTGGGACCGCAAGGAGGGCAGCGACCGCGGGACCGCCGTGGTCCGCCGCTTCGCCCGGCAGCCACTCGACCTGCTCGAGCCCGCAGGCACCCTCCGCGACGAGGACGCGACGCTGGCCACCGGCGGCTGAGC